>JACSRL010000491.1 GCA_014879765.1 Anaerolinea sp.
GGCCGTTGCGCAGACGAAAACCATGCCCGCACGAGAAAAACCCGATTTCTGTACGACTGGCTGAGCAGTCACCGCCATTTGAATTTGTAAAATATGACGCAAATCATGGTTGGGAAGTGCGTTTCATGGTATGCTGCCCTGTGAAACGCGGCACTTGGCGCGAACGAGTTTAGCAAGGAGACTGCCATGCTGGAAAGCAGAACCAGAAGTGCAGCGGCGCCTGACCCGACCCATCCCGGCGGCGATCCCAGATTTGCCCTGATCGACCGCACGCTGAAGCGCTTTCGCTTCCAGCAGGATGCCCTGATCGAGGTGTTGCACACTGCACAAGAAGCCTTCGGTTTTCTGGAAGAAGATCTTCTCATCTACGTGGCGCGTCAGCTCAAGCTGCCGTTGAGTTGGGTCTACGGCGTCGCCACCTTCTACCACTTCTTCTCGCTTCAGCCCCAGGGTGAACACAACTGCATCATCTGCATGGGGACGGCTTGTTATGTCAAACGTGCGGCCGAGATCGTGGCCGAGCTCCAGACAGCCTATGGCGTCGAAGCGGGCCAGACCACTCCCGACGGCAAGCTGAGCATCACCGCGGCCCGCTGCCTGGGCAGTTGCGGCCTGGCCCCCGTGTTGATCGTAGATGGCCAGGTGCTGGCGCGCGAGACGCCAGAGACCGCCCTTGCCGCGGTGCAGCAGGCCATTGCGGCCAGCGCCGCGACCGGCAATGGGCATCAGAGCCAGGTTGACACCAGCGACGACGAGGAGGGCGACCAATGAAACGCTCAGATCTTCAGGCTATGGCCCGCCGCGAGCTAGACCGCCAGCAGGCCACCCGCTGCCGGCTGCTCTGCTGCGCCAGCACCCCCTGTCTCTCCTCTGGCGCGGCCACCGTGCAACAGGCGCTGGAGCAGGCTGTGACCGACAACAAGCTGGACGCCGAGGTCGTGGTGGTCTCCACCGGCTGCATGGGGCCGTGCAGCCGTGGCCCCATGGTCACCGTGCAGTTGGCCGGCCAGGAGGACACCTACTACGAAAATGTGACCCCGGAAAGCGCCCGGCAGATCGTGGCCGAGCATGTCATGGCCAATCAGCCGGTGGCTGACAAGATCATGCCCAGCGACCTGCCCTTCTTCGCCAAGCAGCACAAGATTGTGCTGGCCAACAGCGGCGTCATCGACCCGGAGCGTCTGGAAGACTACGTGGCGCGCGACGGCTATGCGGCCCTGGCCCACGCGCTGCGGGAGATGACGCCGGAAGAGGTTTGCGCCGAGATCAGCAAGAGCGGCCTGCGCGGCCGCGGCGGCGCCGGCTATCCCACCGGTCTGAAATGGGACCTGGTGCGCAAGGCCCCTGGCGAGAAAAAATATGTCATCGCCAACGGCGACGAGGGCGACCCCGGCGCCTACATGGACCGTACCCTGATGGAATCTGACCCGCACCGGCTGTTGGAGGGGATGGCCATCGCCGGCTACGCGGTGGGCGCCGAGCAGGGCTTCCTCTACGTGCGCGGCGAATATCCCATCGCGGCCAAGCGGCTGGAAAAGGCGATCCGCACGGCCGAGCGTCGCGGCCTGTTGGGCAGCCGCGTGTTGGAAAGCAGCTTCAGCTTTCGCATCGACATCCGCATCGGCGCGGGCGCGTTTGTCTGCGGCGAGGAGACCGCGCTGATGGCCTCGATCATGGGCCGGCGCGGCCAGCCGACGCCGCGGCCCCCCTACCCGGCGCAGAGCGGCCTGTGGGAATGCCCCACGCTGATCAACAACGTGGAGACCTTCGGCAACATCGTGCCCATCATCGCCCACGGCGCCGACTGGTTCGCCTCCGTTGGCACGGCCAAGAGCAAGGGCAGCAAGATCTTCGCGCTGGCCGGCAAGGTCAACACCACCGGCCTGATCGAGGTGCCCATGGGGATCACCCTGCGGGAGGTGATCGACGACATCGGCGGCGGCGTGGCCGATGGCTTTAGCTTCAAGGCGGCGCAAACCGGCGGCCCCAGCGGCGGCTGCATCCCGGCCGAACACCTGGACACCCCCATGGACTACGAAAGCCTGCGCGCGCTGGGCGCGATCATGGGCTCGGGCGGCCTGATCGTCATGGACAACGCCAGTTGCATGCCTGACGTGGCCAAGTTCTTCATGGAGTTCTGCACCGACGAAAGCTGCGGCAAGTGCGTGCCCTGCCGTGTTGGCACCGTCCAGATGCACCGCATTCTGGAGCGCATCACCAACGGCAGCGCCGCGCCGGCCGACCTGCAGATCTTGCAGGATCTCTGCACCATGGTGCAGGAAACGAGCCTGTGCGGCCTGGGCCAGTCGGCCCCCAACCCGGTGCTGAGCACGCTGCGCTTCTACCGGGAGGAGTACGAGGCCCACATCCAGCGGCACGAATGCCCGGCCGGCGTCTGCAAGATGACCGAAGCGCCCACGCTGGAGCTGGTGGAGGCGCTGCCGCGTCGCATTCGCGAGCTGGGAACCATCCCCATGAGTCTGGCCTGAGGCAAGGAGACGAGCAATGGCTGTCATAACCATGACCATCAACGATGAGCTGGTCAGCGGCGTCGAAGGCCAGAGCCTGCTGTCGTTGATCCGCGAGCAGGGGATCGAGCTGCCCACGCTCTGCCACCTGGAAGGACTGGAGGCGCGCGGCGGCTGCCGGCTCTGCCTGGTGGAGATGCAGTCCACCCAGCGCCTGCTGCCGGCCTGCACCACCACGGCCCAGGAGGGCATGTCGATCCAGACCCACAGCGAGCGCCTGGTGCGCTATCGCCGCATGATTCTGGAGCTGCTCTTCGCCGAACGCAACCACGTCTGCGCGGTGTGCGTGATGAATGGCCGCTGTGAGCTGCAGGATGAGGCGGCCAAAATCGGCATGGATCATGTGCGCTACGACTACCTGGTGCCAGAGCTGCCCATGGACGCCACCCACGACAAGTTCGCCATCGACCACAACCGGTGCATTCTCTGCACCCGCTGTGTCAGCGTCTGCGACAGCGTGGAGGGCGCGCACACCTGGGATGTGATGGGCCGCGGCGTCAACAGCCGGGTGATCACGGACCTGAACCAGCCGTGGGGCTCCAGTCGAAGCTGCACCAGTTGCGGCAAATGCGTGCAGGTTTGCCCCACCGGCGCGCTGGCCAACAAGGGTTCCACCGTGGCCGAGATGGTCAAACGCCATGACTTCTTGCAGTGGATCCTGGACGGTCGTGAGAAGAAACAATGGGTGATGCACAACGGTGGATCGGAGGGCCGACGATGACAACGCTGGCAACCAAGAGAACCGGTCGCAAGGCCGACAAAGCAGAGCCGGCCGTGAGCAGCAAGATCCGGCTGGCCACCGCATGGCTGGGCGGCTGCTCCGGCTGCCACATGAGCTTCCTGGACCTGGACGAGAAGCTGATCGACCTGGCCGAGGTGGTGGATTTGGTCTACAGCCCCATCGCCGACGTCAAGGAGTTCCCCGACCACGTGGACGTGACGCTGGTCGAAGGGGCCGTGGCCAACGTGGATCATCTGGAGCTGGCCGAGCAGATCCGCCAGCGCAGCAAGCTGGTGGTCAGCTTTGGCGATTGTGCGGTGACCGGCAACGTCACCAGCCTGCGCAACAAGTTCCCGCTGGAGGACCTGCTGACCAAGGTCTACCACGAAGGGCCGGGCGCGGTGCCGCGGGGCGGCGAGTACGACAAGATCGTGCCGGCGCTGATCCCGCGCGTGCTGCCGCTGCACCAGGTGATCGAGGTGGACGCGTTCATCCCCGGCTGCCCGCCCGACCCGGAACGCATCTGGGCGGCGGTCAGCGCACTGCTGGCCGGCGAGCCGGTGGTGTTGCCGGAAAAGATGAGGATGTTCGGGTAGCCGCTCAGCGAACCATGGAGATATCACGATGACCAGGACAGTAGTCATTGACCCCGTAACCCGCATCGAAGGGCACGCCAAGATCAGCCTTTACCTGGGCGACGATGGCAAGGTGGCGGATGCGCGCTTCCACGTGGTGGAATTCCGCGGCTTCGAGAAGTTCTGCGTCGGCCGCACCTTCTGGGAGATGCCCGGCATCACCGCCCGCGTCTGCGGCATCTGCCCCGTCAGCCACATCCTGGCCTCGGCCAAGGCTGGTGATGACGTGCTGGGCATCCGCATCCCGCCGCGCGCTGAGAAGCTGCGCCGGCTGATGAACTGGGGCCAGTTGGTGCAGAGCCACGCGCTGAGCTTCTTCCACCTCAGCGCGCCCGACCTGCTGCTGGGCATGGACAGCGACCCGGCCAAGCGCAACATCATGGGGCTGATCCAGGCGCGGCCCAACATCGCCCGCAGCGGCATCCGTCTGCGCGAGTTCGGCCAGAAGGTGATTCGCCTGCTGGGCGGCCGCAGCGTCCACCCGGCCTGGGCTGTGCCGGGCGGCGTGCGCGAGCCGCTGACGGCCGAGGCGCGCAGCCAGATCAAACGCTTGCTGCCGGAGGCCTTCGATATCGCCGAGTTGGCGCTGGACCTGCTCAAGGACAGCTACGATCAGTTCAACGACGAGATCCACAACTACGGCGACTTTCCCAGCCTGTACATGGGCCTGGTGACGGCCGACGGCGGGCTGGAGCACTACGACGGCATGTTGCGTGTGGTGGACGCCGAAGGGCGCATCCTGCAGAACGCCGAGACCATCACCTACCGCGATTTCATCGGCGAGGCCGTGGAGCCGTGGAGCTATCTCAAGGCGCCCTACTACAAGCCGCATGGCTATCCGGACGGCATGTACCGGGTCGGCCCGCTGGCACGTCTGAACATCTGCGACTACGCGGGCACACCGCGCGCCGACCGCGAGCTGCGCCAGTTCCGGCGTCACGGCCAGCGCGGCAAGCCGGTCAGCGGCAGCTTCCACTATCACTACGCCCGCCTGATCGAAATCCTCTTCTGTCTGGAGAAGATCGAGGAGACCATCGAAGACGAGAGCCTGACCGGTTCGCATGTCCGCAACTACGCCGAGGTCAACGAACGCACCGGCATCGGCGTCAGCGAGGCGCCGCGCGGCACCCTCTTCCACGAGTACAAGGTGGACCGCCAGGGCATCCTGCAGTCGGTCAACATGATCATCGCCACCGGCCAGAACAACCTGGCCATGAACAAGACGGTGCAACAGATCGCCCGCGCCTACATCGACGGCGAAACCATCGAAGAGGGCGTGCTGAACCGCATCGAGCACGGCATCCGCCTCTTCGATCCCTGTCTGAGCTGCTCGACCCACGCCGTCGGCCAGATGCCGCTGCACGTGCAGTTGATCGCGCCGGACGGGGCGATCGTGGACGAGCGGGTACGCGACTGATGCGTGATGCGTGATGCGTGAAACGTGACCGGAGGTCGGATTGCGCAACGTGCCTCCGGTTTACGTGTTACGCATCACGAAGTACTCTTCACGTTTCACGCTTCACGTTTCACGTTTCACGTCCCATGCCCGCACACTCCGAGTTACGCATTACGCCTTACGTGTTACTCATCGCCTACGGCAACCCGCTGCGGTGCGATGACGGCGCCGGGCTGCGGCTGGCTGAACGGATGGTCGGGCGATGGCAGGCGACCGGGACGCGGCTGCGCCATCTGGCGGTGCAGCAGTTGACGCCAGAGCTGGCGGTGGAGATCGCCGAGCCTGGCGTGCGGACAGTGATTTTCGTCGACGCGCGGGCGGTGGAGGCCGCCGCGGCCGGCCAGGAGCCGGCGGCGCTGGCCGTGCTGGCAACGCCGCTGGCCGCGCCGGAGGCCTCCAGTCCCAGCCTGGGCCATCATCTGGGGCCTGAGCTGCTCCTGGCCTATGCTGCGCTGCTGTTGGATGGCCGGCCAGCGCCGCCCGTCTGGCTGGTGACCGCCCCCGGCGTGGACTTCGGCCACGGCGAAAGGCTGAGCCCGCCGGCCCGCGCGGCCATCGACAGAGCCTTCGACAACCCCAGCCAGGCGCTGCCTCGGTTGATGGCAGAGACGGAAGGAGAAATGATGAAGGATGAAGGATGAAGGATGAATCCGGAGACCGGAGAAGGGATGCTTTGCTGTCGTTCCCCATTCATCCTTCATCATTCGCCATTCATCCTTCATCATTCCCCATTCATCCTTCATCATTCCCTATTCATCATTCAACATTCGTGACTCAAGAACAGGAGCAATAGCGCTATGGATTTTGGAGTGCCTCGAGAGGTTCGCGTGCTGGAGAAGCGCGTTGGGTTGACGCCTGCCGGCGTCGCGGCCCTGAGCAGCGCCGGCCACACGGTCTATGTGGAACACAACGCCGGCGCAGGCGCGGGTTTCCGCGATGAAAACTATGAGAATGTCGGCGGCAAGATCGTCTATTCGGCGGCTGAAGCCTTCGGCCGGGCCGACGTGGTGGTCAAGGTGGCGCGGCCGACGCAGCAGGAACACAAGCTGTTCAAACAGGGCCAGGCGATCCTCTCCTACTTTCACCTGACGGTGGCATCGCCCGACCTGCACGCCGCACTGGCCGATCGCCATGTCACCGCCATTGCCTATGAGGTGATGCAGGACAGCGACGGAATGTTGCCGATCCTGGCGCCCATGAGCGAGGTGGCCGGCCAGTTGGCGCCGATCTATGCCGGCCAACTGCTGACCAGCCCCCAGGGCGGCCGCGGCGTGCTGCTGGGCGGCCTGCCCGGCGTGGCGCGCAGCATCGTGCTCATCCTGGGCGCCGGCACCCTCGGCCGCAGCGCCGCGCGTGCCTTCGTCGGCATCGGCAGCCAGGTGCTGGTGCTGGACAGCGACCTGCGCCGGCTGCGCATGGTCGATGAGATGTTCGACGGCAAGGTCTCGACCATGGTCGCCAACGAGTACAACCTCAACCGCATGGTGGGCTTCGCCGATGTGCTGGTGGGCGCGGTCTTGAAGCCCGGGGAGCGCGCGCCGATCCTGATCACCCGCCAGATGGTGCAGCAGATGCGCGAGGGCTCGGTAATCATGGACTTCTCCATCGACCTGGGCGGCTGCGTCGAGACCAGCCGGCCCACCTCGTTGAGCGATCCGACCTTCGTGGCCGAGGGGGTGACGCACTTCTGTGTGCCCAACCTGCCGGCCGCGGTGGCCCGCACTTCCAGCCACGCGCTGAACAACGCCTTGCAGCCCTACCTGGTGCGCATGGCCGACTGCGGACTGGAGTGCGCGCTGGCCGAGATGCCCGCGCTTTACAACGGCGTCAAGCTCTTCCAGGGCAAGATCGCCAGCCAGCGGCTGGCCAAGGCGCTCGGCCGTGAGATCGAGATCGACATGGCCGCCATCGTCGAGCAATATCGCTGAGGAAGAAATCACCCATGGATTTTTCAAGCCTATACCGCAGCAAGGTCATGAGCGCCGCCGACGCCGTGTCCCAGATCAAGTCGGGCAGCCGGATCTACCTGGGCGGCGGCGCCGGTGTGCCCATCGAGCTGATGCACGCCATGACCGCCCGCTCCGAGGAGCTGCGCAACGTGGAGGTGGTGCATATCCTCACCTTCGCCGACGCCCCCTACGCCGCGCCCGCGATGCGCGCCTCTTTCCGCCACAACGCGCTCTTCATCGGCCACAACGTGCGCAAGGCGGTCAACGAAAGCCGGGCCGACTTCACGCCGGTCTTTCTGTCGGAGATCCCCGATCTTTTCCGGCCCAACGGCACCCTGCCCCTGGATGCAGCCATGGTGTCGCTCTCCCCGCCCGACGAACACGGCTTTTGCAGCTTCGGCGTCGAGGTAGGCACCACCAAGCCCGCGGCCGAGGAGGCGAACGTCATCATCGCCGAGGTCAACCAGCAGATGCCGCGCACCCTGGGCGATAGCTTTATCCACATCAGCCGCCTGCACACCATCGTCGAGGTGGACTATCCCCTGCCGCTGGCGTCTCAGGGGGGCAGCTCCGAGCTGCACCTGAAAGTCGGCCAGCACATCGCCGGCATGATCCCCGACGGCGCCACCTTGCAGATGGGCATCGGCAGCATCCCCGACGCGGTGTTGCAGAACCTGACCAACCACAAGGACCTGGGCATCCACACCGAGCTCTTCTCCGACGGCGTGGTGGAGATGGTGCAGCGCGGGGTGATCACCTGCCGGCGCAAGACCTTCCATCCCGGCAAGATCATCGCCGGCTTCCTCTTTGGCTCCCAGCGTCTCTACGACTTCGTGGACAACAACCCGATCATCGAACTGCACCCCACGGATTATGTCAATAATCCCTACAACATCATGCAGAACGACAAGATGATCTCCATCAACTCGGCCATCGCGGTCGATCTGACCGGCCAGGTCTGCGCCGATTCCATCGGATCGCGGCTGTACAGCGGCGTGGGCGGCCAGGTGGACTTCGTGCGCGGCGCGGGCCGCGCCAAAGGGGGTATGCCGATCATCGCCTTCCTCTCCACGGCCAAGAACGACACCGCCTCGCGCATCGTGCCCATGCTGGAGCAAGGCTCCGGCGTGGTGACGACGCGCAACGATGTGCATTACGTGGCCACCGAGTATGGCGTGGCTTCGCTGCGCGGCAAGACCATTCGCGAGCGCGCTCAGGCGCTGATCCGCATCGCCCACCCCAAGTTCCGCGACGAACTGACCCATCAGGCCAAGCAACTGGGCTACATCTAGATAAAAACAAGGACGGTCAGTCCTTCGGCGGACTGACCGTCCTCGCGTTGCGAGACAAGGACCGTCAGTCCTCCGAAGGACTGACGGTCCTGCGCGTGGCGTTACGCGCGGCGGCGCAGGGCGTAGGCTGCGCCCAGCGCCAGTACACTGGCGGCCAACGCACCCAGCGGCAGGCCCACCAGCGGCGCGGCCGGCGACTGGCTGGAGCTCGCCTCCACGCGGCTCAGCTCCACCGCGGTCGGCGCCTGGCAGCTTTGCACCATCACGTCGTCCACGTCCCAGCCGGTGCGGCCGACGGAGCTGTCGGAGCCGATGCGCATGCGG
>JACSRL010000493.1 GCA_014879765.1 Anaerolinea sp.
AATGCGACACGTGAAGCCAATTCACGCTACGAAGTCAAGCGCAAGTGCCCGGCACCTGAACAGTTACCTATCCTTTACGTCGCGGCCATCGCCAGCGCGATCGCGCCCAGCACGCCGGCCATGTTGCCCAGGCCGGGGGGGACGATGTAGCTGTCGATGCCGTCCCCCAGGATCGCGGGGGACTGGACGTAGCCGGCCAGCAGGGTTTGCACCTTGCGCCGCACCAGGGGGAACATCTGCTCCTGGGCCATCACCCCGCCGCCGATGATGATGCGCTGCGGGGAGAGGGTGCAGATGTAGTTGCACAGCGCCAGGGCGATGGTCTGCGCCTCGATCTCCCAGGCCGGGTGGTCGGGGGGCAGCGTCTCGGCCGGCTGGCCCCAGCGCGCCTTCAGCGCCGGGCCGCAGGCCAGCCCCTCGAAGCAGTCGCCGTGGTAGGGGCAGATGCCGGGGAAGGCGTCATCCCTCGGCCGCGGGATGCGGATGTGGCCCATCTCCGGATGGATCAGGCCGTGCATCGGCCGGCCGCTCACCATGCCGCCGCCCCCCACCCCCGTGCCGATGGTCAGGTAGATGAAGGTGTCCAGCCCCTGCGCCGCGCCCCAGCGGTGCTCGCCCAGGGCCGCGCCGTTGACGTCGGTGTCGAAGCCCACCGGCACAGCCATCGCGCGCCTCACCGCGCCGGCGAAGTCCGTGTTGGCCCAGCCCGGCTTGGGCGTGGTGGTGATGAAGCCGAAGGTCGGCGAGGCCGGGTTGGGGTCCACCGGGCCGAAGGCCGCGATGCCGATCGCGGCCAGCGGCGCGCTGGCCGCCTGTTCCTGGAAAAAGGCGATCGCCCGGCCCAGGGTCTCGTCGGGCGTGGTGGTGGGAAAACGCACCTCGGTCCGCACGTCGCCCGGCCCGCTGGCCACGGCGCAGACAAATTTCGTGCCGCCGGCCTCGATGCCGCCGTAGAGGGGTGTCATGGCATACCTCGCATCAATGAACAGAGAAGACTTCGGAAGTCGCCGGTTAAGGGCTCCGCTCGCAGGACGCGGCGACTTCCGAAGTCTGGGACGTCAACTCATTTTGAATACACCCGAAGAGCAGGGGACGCGCGCGGCTACACCACATAGCGCAGCATCCACTCCAGCAGCGCCTCGTTCTGGCCGCGGCGCATGGCCGGCTTGCCCACGCGTGAGCCGGTGTGCGAGCATTCGGGCAGCCGCAGCATCTCCACCGGGCAGCCGTTGGCCTTGAGCACGGTGTAGAACTGCTCCGACTGCTCGGCCGGACAGCGCCAATCGCTCTCGCCCTGCACCAGCAGCGTGGGCGTGCGGCAGGTGTGCGCATAGGTGATGGGCGAGCAGCGGCGATACACCTCGGGGATCTCGTGGGGATGGCCGCCCAGCTCCTCGACCGCAAACCAAACGCCTACATCGCTGACGCCGTAGAAGCTCAGCCAGTTGGTCACCGGGTTCTCCGGCACGGCCGCCTTGAAGCGGTGCGTGTGGCTGACGATCCAGCAGGAGAGGTTGCCGCCGCCGGAGACGCCGCAGACGCCCAGACGCTCCCCGTCGGCCAGCCCGCGGGCGATGGCTTCGTCCACCCCGGCAATCAGGTCGCCGTAGTCCAGATTGCCCCAGTCGCCCTTGATGGCCGTGGCAAAGGGGTCGCCGTAGCCGGTGGACGCGCGCTGGTTGATCATCAGCACGGCCATGCCCGCGCCCAGCAGCATCTGCGTGTCGAAGTGGTAGATCGCGCCAAACGCGCCGTGCGGGCCGCCGTGGATGTAGAGCACCGTGGGAAAGGGGGGTTGGCCGCCGGCCGGCATGATCATCCACCCTTCCACCGGCACGCCGTCAGGCCCGGGGAAGAGCAGACGTTCCACCTGCGCCTGCTGGAGGCTGGCCAGCCGATCGGCGTTCAGCGCGGTGAGGCGCTGCTCGGCCGCGCCCTGGCCCGGCAGCAGCCACAGGTCCAGCGGCTCATGCCAGTCCGACGCGGCAAAGAGCAGGCTGCCGCCGGGCCGGCTGATGTCCAGCGGGATGCAGGCGCGCTCGCCGCCCGCGAGGCGGGTCCACTGCTCCGGCCCGTGCAGCGCGATCTGGTAAAGCGCCACCCGCCCGCCCTCCTGCACCTGCACCACCGCGGCCTGGCCATCGGGCGTCACCAGCAGCCTGGGCGTGGCGCGCGTCAACTGCGAGGGCATGTCCGCCTGCAGCCGGTTGGCTATGCCCACCGCCAGGCCGGCCGAGCGGTTGCTGATCTCGCCCCGCCCGTCGGCGCTGGCCAGATAGAGGTCGGATTTGGAGCCGATGGGCAGCCCTTCCGGCGCGCCGGCGAAGACGATCTGCTGGCCGTCCGGCAGCCAGGCGCCGCAGATCACGTGCATCCCCTCGTCCACCACCTCGCGCACCTGGCCGTGCAGATCGACGATCCGCAGCCGGGGGTGAAAACAGCGCAGCGAGTCGGGCAGCATGGACGCGCTGTAGAGGATTTCCTGGCCATCGGGCGACCACTGCGGATCGTTGTTGGAGGCCAGGTCGCTGGTCAGTCGCGTGGGCGCCTCGGCGCCGGCGGCCGCGACCACGTAGATGTCCTGGACGGCGGGATCCAGATAGCCGATGCCGTCGAAGCGGTAGGTGTCGCGCGTGATGCGGTAGGGCTGGGACTGGCTGCCGCCCGCGGGCGGCGGCGGCCCCGCGGTGAAGGCGATGCGGCTGCCGTCGGGCGACCAGGCCGGCCCGCCGCCGACCCCCTGCGGCAGCCGGGTGAGCTGGCGTGCCTCGCCGCCGTCCACCGGCAGGATGAAGAGCTGCGCCTTGCCGCCGCGCGTCGAGGTGAAGGCCAACTGCCGGCCATCGGGCGACCACTGCGGGTTCTTGTCCTCCTGCTTGCCATAGGTGAGCTGGCGCGTCTCGCCGGTGGGCACGTGCAACAGCCAGAGGTGGGCATAGTCGGCGTCGTCGTCCGCGTCGTAGCTGGCGACGGCATAGGCCACGGCCTGGCCATCGGGCGCGATGGCCGCCGATTGCAGCCAGCGCATCTGGAACAGGTCATCGGGGACCACGGCGCGGCGTGGGGGCTGGGCGGTCATGGGGCTCCTCCTGGGCTAGGCCAGCATGGGGATCTGCACCCCGGCGGCCCGGGCAAAGGCGATGGCCTCGGGATAGCCGGCGTCGGCGTGGCGCACGACGCCCATGCCGGGGTCGGTGGTGAGGACGCGCTGCAAGCGGCGCGCCGCGGCCTCGCTGCCGTCGGCCACGATCACCTGGCCGGCGTGCTGGCTGTAGCCGATGCCCACGCCGCCGCCGTGATGGAAGCTGACCCAGGTCGCGCCGCCCACCGCGTTGACCAGCGCGTTGAGGATCGGCCAGTCGCTGATCGCGTCGGAGCCGTCAGCCATGGCCTCGGTCTCGCGGTTGGGCGAGGCCACCGAGCCGCTGTCCAGGTGATCGCGGCCGATGACGATGGGCGCTTTGACCCGGCCGTCGGCCACCGCCTGGTTGAAGGCCAGCCCGGCCTGAGCCCGCTCGCCATATTTGAGCCAGCAGATGCGCGCCGGCAGCCCCTGAAAGGCCACCCGCTCCTGGGCCATCTCGATCCAGCGGCGCAGGTGCTGGTTCTCCGGGAAGAGATCGAGAATGATCTGGTCGGTGACGTGGATGTCCTGGGGATCGCCGCTCAGCGCCACCCAGCGGAAGGGGCCGCTGCCCTCGCAGAAAAGGGGACGGATGAAGGCCGGCACGAAGCCGGGGTAGGCGAAGGCATCCTGGACGCCATAGTCCAAGGCCCGCTGGCGCAGGTTGTTGCCATAGTCGAAGACCACCGCGCCGGCCCGCTGCAAGGCCAGCATGGCCTCCACATGGCGCGCCATGCTGGCGTTGGCCGCGGCCAGATAGCCGGCCCGGTCCTGCTCCCGCCACTCAGCCGCGGACTGCGGGGTGTGGCCGGCCGGGATGTAGCCCAGCAGCGGATCGTGGGCGCTGGTCTGGTCGGTGACCACGTCGGGCAGCACGCCGCGGGCCACCAGCTCCGGCAGCACGTCGGCCGCGTTGCCCAGCAGGCCGATGCTTTTGGCCTCGCCGCGCGTCTTCGCCTCCTCCGCCCAGGTCATGGCCTCCTCCAGGCTGTCGGTGGCCACATCCAGATAGCGGTGGCTCAGACGGCGCTCGATGCGCCAGGGATCCACCTCCACCACCACCGCCACGCCGCCGTTCATGGTGACGGCCAGCGGCTGCGCGCCCCCCATCTCGCCCAGGCCGGCCGTCAGCACCAGCTTGCCGCGCAGGCCGTCGCTCCAGCCCTGCTGGCGGGCCAGGCTGCCGAAGGTCTCGTAGGTGCCTTGCAGGATGCCCTGGGTGCCGATGTAGATCCAGGAGCCGGCCGTCATCTGGCCGTACATGATCAGCCCCTCGCGCTCCCAGCGGTCGAAATTCTCCTGGGTGGCCCAGTGGGGGACGATGTTGGAGTTGGCCAGCAGCACCCGCGGCGCGTCCTCGTGGGTGCGGAAGACCGCCACCGGCTTGCCGCTCTGCACCAGCAGCGTCTCATCCGGCTCCAGCTTTTCCAGGGAGCGCAAGATGGCGTCGAAGCACTGCCAGTTGCGCGCCGCCCGGCCGCGGCCGCCGTAGACGATCAGATTGTCAGGGTCGAAGGCCACCTCGGGGTCCAGGTTGTTCTGCAACATGCGGTAGGCGGCCTCGATCAGCCAGTTCTTGCAGGTCAGTTGTACGCCGCGCGGGGCGCGAATGGTGCGGGACATGGGGAATCTCCTGGGAGGGGAATTTGGGGAGCTGGGACCATAGGTCGCAGTCCAGCCGAACTCGAAGCATCGTGCTTGTCTTGGCTCTGACGCTACTGAGAATAGTCGTCGAGGAGGAGAAACTCGATCTCCCGAACTTTTGTCAATCGGCGGTCGAGGGTTTGATCGAGCTGTCCCAACTGGCGCGCTCCTGCTTCAAATACTGAACGACATCGATGGCCTGCCAGATTTCAGCGCCAAGCCCGGCCAGCGACAGCATGTCTACCGGCTCAGCATCTTGTTTCAACTCGCTGCGAAGTCCGTCAGACAAAATGCCTATCAGGCGCAGACGGTCCAACGGTGGAGCTTTTTACTCACAACGATAGCTTCATCCAAAGTAGCTGTCTGGGTGTTCATAGTCCGCGTTCCTCGATCGAATTCTTCTCACGATCATAGCACCTTCCCCTAAGAACTGCAAAGGCGTTGATTGCTGTCCCTTGAGGTCAGGTACGTCACGAATTTATGCTCATTGACGTTTGACGGAGGCTGCGGATGAAGCTATAATCGCAGCAACGAGAGCCGCCAAGTGGTTTTCAAAGTTCACGTAGTCCGCATTTTAGCACAAGCCCGTGCCCGCATAAAATCCCGATATCGGACGATATGCGGCGAGCATTCCGCATATCCCCCGCCAGAGGGACAAAAAACGGAATAGCAGCGTGGTGGGATCAGACGACCGACATTTCCGCGAATCACTAGTTAGGCAACCCCGTGCAAAAGTTAATCGAGAAAAGGAGAAATATGTTTCCAGAAAATAATTACGACGCAGGGACATTCACAGATATAGCAAGTGTCTGGGGAAATCAACTTTGGGGATTTCTCAATGAACCGACTATTGTGCGCTCAATGATTGACGCTTCGGATAACAACAGACCTGCCGCAGAAGCGATAGCATCTGAACTCTTTGGGCGATTTGGCGATGATATAAGACAAGATAGAGTCAAACAGTTTACAGGTTTTCTCATCAAGCAAGTGATGGAACAAAATGGTTATAGCCACACTGCCTACGGAAAACAGACAAAGGAAAATCCTGTCTTTGTAAAGGCTTCCGTTTATTCATCACGAAATGAATGAAAAAAGTTAGAAGTCAAAATCCCGTGATTACCGATTCAATTATTCAACGAGTCTTCAAGTGATTTTTGTCTTGGTTGTTCAAAATGGCTTTTGATTATTTGGCGTTTTAGCAAGTTCTGTTTTAGCCATTGGCAAAACTAAAGTTATGTGTAAAAGTTAGGCGTGTTGGCAATGGTATCTTTTTTCAGGCGGTGTTCTGGTAAGCAGGCAGGTTGCCCAACAAAGCGTGCATCCGACGCTGGGGATTCTGGCGCGATTCCAAGCATTTTTCTACGCCTCAGCATTTTTCCAGTCGGACGGCGTCCCGTCGCCCGCCCCGGCGCGGGTAACGCCAGCCGTTGGGTGGCTTGTTGAAGGAAGCATATGAATATTGAGTTTCTGAGAAATAATGACATTGTGACATTCCGTGTGCGCAATTTCAGCACATCTATTGAAGAAGCGCTGCGAATGTGCTTTTATGAAAAAGTTGATAACGCTTACGTAAAGCACTTTCCTTCCTCTACGCCCTATCTTGACAAAATCATGGCGCACTATGAAAAATATGCCGAAGAAATGTTCCTTCAACTTATGTATCAACGTCCAATTCTTTGGGAGAAGGGATTACTCAAGTTTGTAAGACGTGTCAACAAGTCTGATGTTGATTGGTGGCTAACAGGGAGTTGTGCGGCTTGCATTCGGGGCATCAAAATGAATCCTCATGACGTTGACATTATGGTTGATTCTCAAAGTATTGGCTTGATTACTGAACTGTTTAAAGACGATATTATTGAACCTATTGTTGACACAAACGGGTGGCTAACAAAGGAATTTGGCGTATTATTCATACATTGTCGAATAGACATAGCGTCAGACCCGCAGAGTTCTTTAGATGAACCCGAACCAGTCGACTGCGGACCATATGCAAAGTCGAAACTAGAAACTATTGATTGGAATGGATATGCGATTAGGATTCCTCCAATCGAACTTCAATTGAATGTTAATAAAAGACGGCAAAGAATCGAGCGTGTTGAGTTGATAAAAGAGTACATTGATACTCGCAGAACAAGTGTGTAAATTCCGCCACCCAACACAGCGTGCAGCTGACGGTGGGTACGCGGCGCGTTCTTTGAGCATTTTCCCTGGCTTTGAGCTTTTTCCGTTTCGACGGCGAATCCACCCTCCCACCCACCGCAGGTAACGCAAACCGTTCATCGAGTTCGATCTGGCGCCTGACGCCATCGAGCCGGCCACTTTGGACGACTTACAGGCGGAGGTGGCCAGCTATGAGGCTGTGTTGCAGCAGTCGATTCGGGAGATGATCCGCCATGCCAGAAATGGCGAGTCATGCGCAGCCAGGTGATTCGCCAGGAGATCAGTGAGAGTATCGTCTATGTCTAAGCGAGCGGACAGTGAGCGCCTCTGACCGTATCTGGAGGTGGCCCGGATGGCCTACCACATCGATGACGCCAACGTCACGCTGGCCGATCTGAAGCAGCGGATCGAGGCGACCGACCTGGCGCCGAGCCGCGCCTCTCTGGTCGATGGGATCGACTCGGCCCTGTTGGTGTTGGGCGCACACGGCATCACGACGCTCGCCGAGCTGCGCGACTCTCTCAAAACAACCAGGCGGCTCGATGCCATCCTCAAAGCCGCGCGGCGCTCGCGGACTCCACCGGCGCGGGCTTGGACACGCTCGACTCGCTCGCCCGGTACTCAGACCTCTCCAGGGTGCAGTGGGTGAGCCCTACGACTGCCCGCTGGCTCGTCGAGGCGCAGTGCGAGGGCGCCTCTGATCTCGCTGCGTGCGATGCGGACGAACTGAGCGACGCCCTCATACGGGTCAACCAGGACAGCCGCTTTTTCAAGGGCAGGATCGGCCTGCGTGACGTCAGGCGGCTCATCCAATCCGCCAGCTACGTTGCGGGCTGACCATCAAGTCCAGACAGCGTGTCGCCGTCCATGGGGAGGTCTTCACCCCGGCGTGGTTGGTGAAGGCGATGTAGATGAACCAGGCTGTGTTCGCGTTCCGGCGGCTACGAAGATGCGTCGCTGCGCTACACCGGTATCGACAGCCACCCCAGAGAGTGTTCGTCATGGCTGGCAGGAGGCATTGCGGGGAGAAACCCATCTTCGGCGTATTGTTGATGAGTTTCGAGGGTCAGAAATCGAAGCAATCCTCCTGAATCAACGTTCCCACTTGCAGGCGATAGCAGAATATGCTATCATTAGCCATGAACAAACGTCAGCGTGAAACCCTGGATAGGATCTTCCAAACACCTGCGCCAGCCTCACTGGCATGGCGCGATGTCGAGGCGCTCTTTCTGGCGGTGGGCGCACGCACGGTGGAAGGAAGCGGCTCACGGGTGCGGTTCGAGCTGAACGGCGTGGTGGCCACGTTTCATCGGCCCCACCCAGAAAAAGAGGCGAAGCCGTACCAGGTGCGCGACGCGCGGCGTTTCTTGGAGCAGGCAGGAATCAAACCATGAACACGATGACTTACAAAGGATATGCTGCCCGGATCGAATACAGCGATGAGGATCAGTGCTTGATCGGCCACATCGCTGGCATCAACGATGTAATCGGGTTTCACGGCGAGTCAGTGGCTGAATTGCGCACGGCGTTTGAGGAAGCGGTGGAGGATTACCTGACCACCTGCGCCAAGCTGAATCGTGCGCCACAGAAACCCTATTCGGGCAGGCTCATGCTGCGCGTGTCGCCGGAGGTTCATGCGGCCATCGCGACGGCCGCTCAAGTAAGCGGCAAAAGCATCAATCAATGGGCGACCGAGGCATTCACGCGGGCGGTGCGCGTCAACGCAAGCAGGACCCCATGAACACCATCAAGTCCAGACAGCGCGTCGCCGGCCATGGGGAGGTCTTCACCACGTTTGACATTCTGCCGCCGCTCGCCTATATCTGGACTTCAACCGCAAGCACGACACCGTTGCGGAAGCAGAACAATGACCGTTCGGCCTGGCCAAGGCAGACCCTGGCCAGGCCTACGGAGACGCATGGCGCCAGCATGGCGTTGCGCAATGGGGATCGAGCGGTCAGAGCTCTGACCG
>JACSRL010000361.1 GCA_014879765.1 Anaerolinea sp.
TCCCAATCGGTCACCAGCACCTGGCGCAGTTGTGCCCCTTGCGGGGTGACATCTTCGAGTGCGTGAATCGCGACGCCCATGCTGGCGTTGCGCAGGATGCCGTCCTGGACGTCCTGGAAGATCTCGTTGGCACGCGCACTCCTCCCGAAGCGCACCACGGCGCGGCCTACCCGGTCCGCGTCGATCCGTACCGACTCGATGACTCCCACCTGGTCGCGCCAGTCGTGGTCCATCAGCAGGGCGCCGCCCTGCTTGATGCGCTTCTCCCGCATGGCGCCTCGGCTGTGGTCGAGGATTTCGATGCCCCACCAACGCTCGACGGGCATCTCGCTGGAAAAGGCGATCTCGACGGTGCGGGCATCGACGTCGATCGCAGCGCGATCGAACGTGCAGGTGTCCCGGGTGATGGTGCTGCCGGGGCGGATGTCCTTGGGGATCTGCTTGCTCATGGGGTCATGCTCTCCCGTGGAACGCGACATGGATAAGGCAAACCATGTCGCGTCATTCGTCGTCGGTGGTCACGGCCGGCTCGCCGGTGCCGGGGCGGTTGGGCGTGCCGCCCGGGTTGGGCGGGGACAGGCCGCGCTCGGTGAGCAGGGCCTGGTAGCGCACCAGGTCGTCGAGCACGTCGACGATGTCGCGCCCGGTCTGGGCTGCGATCTGCTGCGGGCTGGCCAGGTGGTTGCTGATGGCGGTGACGCTGGCCTGCACGTCCTTGAGCGGATCGACCCAGGCCCAGCGACGGCCCTGCCAGGTGTGCTCGCGGAACTTGGCGATTTTGGCCACCGGCAGCGGGGATTCGTTCTTCAGCCGGATGCGCCCGGCCATCAGCGCCACGCTCAGCCACTGCTCGTACACCGGCACCAGCACGGTGTTGATCAGCCAGGACTGGATCACCATCCACTCTTCACGCTCTTCCAGCACGCCGGAGCGGATGCTGGAGAAGTTGACCCCCTCCAGGTCGTTGCCCAGCGAGTTGTAGGCCACGCCGATGCCGCTGGCGATGCCGCGCAGGGTGGCCTTGCAGAAGGCGTCGAACTGGTCGTGTGGATAGGCTGGATCCCAGGTCTCCAGGGAGTAGCCGTCTGGGGCCACCTCGAAGGTGCCAGGCTCGGCGCTGGTGACGAAATCGCCGTTGGCGTCGGTGCCATCGTTGGGCGGTTCTGCGCCTTCGGTGCGGGTGTAGATGCCCATCTTGGAGGCGCCGACGCGGGCGGCGATGACGGCCGCCTCACGGTAGCCGCCCAGCTGGCGCAGCAGGCTCATGGCGGCGTGCATCCACGGCAGGCCGCGGCTCTGCTCCAGTTCCCAGGGGATGAACTGGTGGATGATCTCGTCGGCCGGCACGCGCTCGCGCTCGCGGCCGGGCGTGTTGCTGCGGATCGACTTGAACAGGTGGTAGGCCACCGGCTTGCGGAAGTCATCCACCTCAACGCCCATGATGATGGCGTTGACGCCGCGGGCCGGTTCGCGGTTGTAGTTGGTGTCGATGCGGGCCGGGTCCAGCAGTTGGAGCTGGAAGCCGAACTCGCCGCGGCCGCTGCCGCGGACGATGCGGATCAGCAGCTCGCCATCGCGGGCGACCCCGCACACCGCGCTGCGCCAGAAGTCATCGGCCGACAGCCGGCCGGTGACCTCGAAGTTGCCCGGCCGGCATTGGCGGTACCAGGCGTTCTCGATGGCGGTGTTGGCTGCGGCGTCGGGCGTGCCTTCATCGTCCATGGCTGCCGACTGCAGGACGAAGCCCTGGGCGCCGACCACGTTGTTGCGCACCATGCGCAGAAACTTGGCGGCGTAGGCGTCGTTCTTGCACAGGTCACGGGAGCGTGCGCGCAGGGCGTCCAGGTCGCGGCGCAGGTCTTCGTCGATGGTGTTGGCGCCCACCCTCCAGCTGGAGGTCAGGCGATTGACCTGGGCGGCCTCGAAGCGGCGGCGGCCGGTGGTGGCTGGCAACACGGCCGGCAGCGGGGCGGCGGTCATCCGCGCGGCGCGGTCGACCGGGACGATGGACAGCAGGCGGGCGCGGGCCGCGCTGGCACTGCTCACAGCCGCACCACCATGCGGCGCACGGCGCCGGTGCCGGCGGCCTCGTTGGCCGCCATGGCGGCGTAGCGGTCGCGCAGCATGAGCAGTTCCTCCAGCGAGTAGGTCTTGATGCGGCGGCCGGCCAGCTCGATCTCTCCGGCGAAGTCGGCCTTGCCTTCCAGCCAGGCGTTGAGGTTGTCCAGCACGCGCTGGGCGTGGGTACGGGTATCGGCGCCGGTGCCGGCGATCAGGTTGGGCAGCACCCGGAAGAAGTACTCGCCCAGGGTGTGGCGCTCGCTGCCACGGGTGACCTGCTCCACCAGGGTGGCGCGGCCGGCCGGCCACGCCGCCGACGCGGCGGCGGCCACCAGGGCCTGGTGTTCATCGCCGACGGCGGTGGTGGCGATGGCATGCGCACTGGCCGGGGTGACCAGCACATAGCCCAGCGACCAGCCATCGGCCGGCAGGTACTGCGGCAGGCTGCGGGTCCACTGGACGGTGTCGCCGGCGCGGGCTTCGGCCGGGATGTCGGGCGGCGGTGGGCTGGGCATGCGGCCATGCTGGCCCGGCAAACGCGACATGGATAAGGCAAACCATGTCGCGGTCGGGGAGGCCTAGCCTTCCTTGACGATCCGCTGAACGTGGCGGATGGACAGGCCCCACTTGCGCGACAGGAAGCCGGGGCGCTCGCCGCGGCGGTGTTCGGCGCGGATGGCTTCCTCGCGGCGGGTGCGCTCGATGCGGCCGGCCTCACCGGACTTGGCGATGTATGGGCGATCGCCGCCCCAGTCGCGCCGGATCTCCTGTTCTACGGCCATGACATCGTTGGCCGGCAGGTCAGGCACCCGCGCCAGCACGCGCTGGAGCAGGTCGGTGACGATGTCGTCGGCCGGCTCAGTAGCGGGTGAGGAAGCCGCCGGGCTTGCGGTGGCGGCCTGGGCGAGGCTGGGCCGGTTCTGCCGGGATGAGCGAGTGGGCTGGGTCATGGGTGGGCTCGGATGATGTTCCACGGGAATCGGACGGTTGCGCTGGAGAGAACAAGTCGTCATCGGGTTGCACGGCCTGTTCCAGCTGGTCCCACCACTTGGCGCGGCGCGGGCTCCACAGGTCCAGGCGCTCTTCCAGCCAGATGGCGTAGGTGACGCAGTCCTTGACCTCGATGCGCTTGCGGGTGGGCGTCCAGCGGGATTCAGTGCCGCCCTTCATGCGACGGGTGGCGCGGATCTCGCCGGCCAGCTGCTTGAACCACTCCGGCGACAGCTCGCTGGACAGGTGCACATAGCCCGGGCCTGGCGCCTGGACTTCCATGCGCGACTGGAATCGGTCCTTGGCCAGGTTGGTACTGACCTGCCAGAGCACCGGGCCATGCTTCTGGATCTTGCCGTTCCACTTGTAGTCCACCCGCCCGTTGCCGTTGTCGATGGCGCGCTCGGCGTGGCTGGTGCCCTTGACGGCATGCACGCGCAGGGCCTTGAGCTTGTGGGCGAAGGCATAGACCGCGTCGGCGTGGTGGCCGCCGGAGTCGATGGCGGTGGCGTAGATCCGCTGCGGTCGACTACTGGCGTGCTCGTACTCGGTTTCGCGCAGGAAGGCTTCGGCCTCATCCCACACGCCCTGCAGGGCCGGGTTGCCGAAGAACACCTGGTGGTCGATGGTCCACATCTGGCCGCCGCGCCCGACGCCCCACACGGCCGCTTCCAGCCGGTTGTCCTGGGTGTCGATGGCGCACAGCAGCAGCAGGCAATCGCGCGGCATTCGGCGAAGCGGGAACGGCTCGGCACGGTTGCGCAGTTCGTCCGGATCGGTGCGCTCGACTTCGCCCTCCCAGGTCTCGCCGCGGGTGGTGTTGGTCCAGGCCTTGAGCTTGGTGTCATCGCCCTCGATGTGCTTGGCGTAGGCGTCCAGGAACTCACGGACGATCTGCACCCATGCCACCGCCGGGCTGTAGGCCGTCCACACGTGCAGAGCGACATGCCGTGGCGCAGGCATCGGCGTGCCTTCTGGCGTGGTGAACCGGCCATCGGCGCGCAGCCACAGGTCGCCTCGCTCATTGATCCACTCGCCGGCGGTGGCGGCGTTCAGATACTCGGCCTGCTGCAGCGGGTAGGTGCAGTGCGGGCAGAGGTGGTACACGCTCAGCACGGCGCCCTGGTCGGACCGCTCGAACTTGATTCCGTGCGCCTCATCCTTCCCGCCCCAGGTGAGGGCGTGCCAGGCGGCGCACTGCGGGCACTGGATCTGGTAGGTGAACCGCTCATCGGCCTGGGCGTAGCGGGTGTCGATCAGGCTGAAGCCTTTGAGCTTGGGCGTGCTGCCGGCCACCAGCTTCGGGAACGTGGCGCCCTCCAGGCGCTTTCCGGCCAGCATGTCGGGCGCGCCTTCCTTCTCGACGTCGTTGTCGAAGGCGTCCAGTTCGTCCAGGTAGCCGGCATCCACGGAGATTCGGCGGTAGTTCTTGGCGGCCTTGCCACCACGCACGCGCAGGATGGAGCCGATGAACTTCTTCTGCTGCAGCGTGTTGTCCTTGTGGCGCGACAGGTAGGCCGGGAACACGGAGCGCATGCACTGAACGTCGCGCAGCATCGGGTCCAGTTCCGACTTGACGAAGTCCTCGGCGTCATCGTCCGTGGGCTGCCACATGCACTGGTTGCGGCGGCGGTGCTCGGCGTTGTAGCCGATCGCCGCCAGCAGGATCTTGGTGTAGCCGACGCGGGCCGACTTCATGACCGAGACCTCGGCCACATCGTCGTTGCTGATCACCGCCAGCATCGCCCGCTGGAAAGGCCAAGGCGTCCATGCCTGCTCGACGTAGCTGGATTCGGCGGACAGGTAGAAGTTCGCGCTGGCCCAGGCTTCCAGCGTCATCGGCTCCTGGACCGACCACGCGGCCAGGCCGCGCTGCAGGTGGCGGTCCACCGTCTCGAACTGGCGCCTGTCGATGCTGCGCAGCAGGCTCATGCCGCCTCCAGGTCGATGGCGTCATCGGCAGCAGCCGCGTCGGAGTCATCGCTGGCCGTGGCATCGGCCAGCGTCATCGACGACGCGATGTTCCTGGCCTTGGCCACGACGCGGGCGACTTCGGCCAGGTCATCGCTGGTGAGCTGCGGCAGGCGCCGGCGCAGCATGCCCGGGATGGTCTCCAGGATCCGGCTGGCGCGCGAGCCGGCGCGGGCCAGCACTTCCTCCAGCAGGTGGGCGGGTGCCAGCTCGCCCCGCGTCACCGCGTTCTGCATTTCGATCTTGTCGGCCTGTTCCTTCGCCAGGCGCGCCCTCTCCGCGCTCAGCTCAAGGCTGGCTTCGCCGCCGCGGCCGGCGGCAATCCCGCGCAGGTGGTCGCAGTACGCCAGCAGCCATTCATCGGCACTGGCACCATCCACCAGAATCCGGCGCCGGACCAGGTCGCTCACCGCCTGCTGTGAGATCCCGACCAGGTCGCCGAACTGCACCTGGGTCACGGGTGATGTCAGGTCAGGAACCACTACAACCCCCCTCGAAAACCCCTGTGACTAGCGAATTGGCCAGGTCCGAACTACCCGTGCTGGACCCCGTACCAGGGAACCGCGCCCGGACGACGGCGGCCGCCCGCCAAGCCTTCGCCCTGGCCTTGTTGAACTCCGGCTGCTTCATGCGCTTCATCGGGTGGCCTCGATCTGGCTCGCGCCCGACCTTTGGCGAGGTCGGGCAGAGGTCGGGCACCCCGAAACCCGCGCCGCGTCTAGCTCTGCCCGACCTACCCAACCTACCCGACCTTTTTGGGTATATATGGAGGTGGATTGAACTGGCGGCTTACACATATACGCGCGAGGCTCAAAAGGTCGGGAAGGTCGGGCAGAGGCCCACGGGATATAGCCCGAGGTCGGGCAGGCAGGTCGGGCAGAGGTCGGGCAGGTCGGGCGGACGTCAGAACGGTGGTTCATCGTCACCCCCCATCGCGTTGGACGGCCTGGCGGCGGCCTGAGGCTTCACCGCTCCGGCGGTCGGGTACCACCGGCGGTGGCGGTACCCGTCCACCTCCACCCGGCGCTGCGCCCACTTGAGCCGCTTCATCGCCGCCGCCACGCGCATCTGTTCCGGCTTCCCATGCTTGGAGGCATCGGCGCCGATCGCATACAGCAGCAGCTCATCGGTGGTGGCCCAGGTGGCCGGGATCCCCCAGCCCACATCCAGCCGCCCCGACGGGTAGGCCTTGTCGCCCGGCATGCGGCCGGACAGCCACGTCATGATCCGCTCTTCCCAGCTGTCGCCGATGTAGCGCGCTTCCTGCTCATCGGCGGCATCCTCGGGGAGGTCCCACCACTGGAACCCCTGGCCGAACAGGTGCGCCGCCTCGGCCCACAGCTGGTCGCGCTGTTCCACGATCCCGTCCAGATCCACCACGCCATCCGTCCGCACCGGCAGGAATCGCCGGCCGCCCGTCGGGTCGCGCAGGTATTCGTGCTCATTGGTGGTGCCCGCGAAGACGCACTCGCGCCGGTACGCACGCGGCACGCGCTCATAGGGCGCCCGGAACTTGTCCACGCGCCGGGAGATTGCGGTCTTCACCGCCGTCACGTCGGCCTTGCCGAACGAATCCATTTCGCCGATCTCGACGCCCCAACAGCCCTGGATCACCTGGTAGAAGTCCTTCCCCGTCGGCGATTCGGACGTTTCGACGAACCACTGGCTGCCGAACAAGGCGCGCAGGGCTGACGACTTGCGCTTGCCCTGCTCACCTTCCAGCACCAGCATGAAGTCGACCTGGGCGCCGACGGCCGGCTGCTTCGGGTCGAACCACAGGATTCTGGCCACCGCGCCCACCGCAAAGCACATCGATGCGCGGCGGCTGTAGCTGTTGTCTGGAGCGCCGAACAGCTGCACCAGCATGCCCTCCGCCCGCGGCACCCCGTCCCACTTCAACCCGGTCAGGTACTCGCGGATGGGGTGGCGCCGGCAGCGGCGGGCCACGGCGATCACGGCCTTGAGCACCGCTTCGTCGCTGCACTTCATCCCGTAGGTGGCCGGGTTCTGCAGCCAGGACGCCAGCTCATAGCTGTCCGCGTCCACAAACTCGGTCCTGCTGCCGCCCTGCCATGGGGCATCGCGGGTCAGCTCGATCTGGTTGCTCGACTCGTTAAGCCACCACAGGCCGGCCAGACGGGGATCGTTCTCCAGGATCAGGATCAGGTTGTGCAGCGTGCCCTCGACGTTCTTGTCGCGGTTGCGCGACAACCCGGACCGCCAGCCATCTGCCGGGCGACCGCCATCGCCGCCACCACCGCTACCGGAGCCAGCGCCACCCTTGCCACCATCGATGACCGTTATGCTCTTCCGCGTCGCCACGCTGCTCATCCCCTCATCACCGTGACGTCAACCACGCGCTCGGCGGCCCAAGCCGCCAGCTGCCTGGGCGTCCACCCATCCACATCCAGGGAATCGGCGATGTCCCAGCCCTTCGGGCGGCCTTCGGTATCAATCAGCCGAATCGATCGCGCGCCGGCGCGGTGGGCATACGAGGCCACACCCGGCCGGCAATCGCCCGCGTCATTGCTCCACCCCAGCATTGCCTTCACGCCGGCATCATCCGCATCTGGCCACAGCGTGACGTCGCGCCCCTTGAGCGGCGACCAGTCCACCTTGCCGATGCCATTGCTGCCGCCGGGCCAGCACAGCACCACGTACTGTGCCCACGCGCCAGCGCCAGCCGCGCGGCATTTCTCGCCCTCGACGATCAGCACGGGCGCATCGGGCCGGGCCGCCAGGTCATCCAACCCGCACAGCGGCCGCGGCTCCAGGAAGTGCTGCAGGCACCACTGGCGTTTGCCGTCCGGCCCCACGCACCAGGTGACGGTCGGGGTCCACTTCTTCACCTTGCCGGTCTCGCGGTCGGTGATGTCGGCACGCAGCACATAGCCCAGCAGCCGCCCATCGGCGTCGCGGTACTCATCCTTGCGCGCGGGCTTCATCGCCCGCAGCTTCCCCGACTTCGGGTTCCAGATCGGCACGGTCCAGCCGTTGCTGGCCATCAGATCCGGCGCGCTCTCCGGCACCGCGATCAGCGGCACCCAGGTGCCGGCCAGCGGCGCCGGGTCGGCGCGCCGGACACCCTCGCGGGCCGCGGCGAACTTCTGCCCGGTCAGCTGCTCGCAGGCCTCGACGAAGGTGCAGCCGGTGATGCGGCGGATGAACCCGACCACATCCTCGTGCGCGCCACAGCCGAAGCAGTGCACGTAGCCCTTGCGCGGGATCACGTGGAACGAAGCCGAATCCTCGGCATGGAACGGGCAAAGCCCCTTCCACTCTCTGCCCTGCTTTTTCAGGCTGGGCACGTAGTTGCGCACCACCTCGACCAGGTCCAGCTGCGCCTTGATCGCATCGATGTCGATCTGCCCGCGCGCCGTCATCGGATACCCCGCGTGCCAGCCTCGCGGCAGGCGAGCACCCGCCACTGCATCTGCAGGTACTCACGCACCCGCTGCTGGCATCCGATGCCGCCGGTGCAATCGTCGTGCGGGCACTCCACCCGCACGCGGTCAATCGCCCCACCCCACTGGTCGCGCGGCAAGCGTGCAATCTCCAGCGCCTGGCCCATGCAGTGGCTCACGCTCATGCGGAGCGCCCCAACCGCAACACCCCCTGCACCGACGTCACCGCCTCCACCCGCAACCGCTCGCGCTCGGCCAGCAGGTCGGCGGGGCTGCGGTTCGACGGCGGCGCGGCCAGCACGGCGGCGATCTGCGCGCAGGCGCGGCGCGCGGCCGGGGTGGGATTGGGGCGCGGGTGCAGCCAGCGCGTGTCCCTGATCATGGCGGCTCAACCCTCCGCCTCGGAGCGGTCCGGTTCGACGATGCCGCCAAGCCGC
>JACSRL010000498.1 GCA_014879765.1 Anaerolinea sp.
CACTTGCGCTTGACTTCGTAGCGTGAATTGGCTTCACGTGTCGCATGGCAAGCGTAGATGCTACGCGAAATGCCCAGCACCTACGGCTGAATAGCTACGCTTCTTCGAGGATTGTGATGGATCCTACTTTGATCGACCTGAAACCCTTCCGCCCTGGCCACGAGCCGGCGGATCAACTGACACGCGGACGGCGGCCGGACTGGCTGCGGGTACGCATGCCCGACAGCCCCGGCTATCGCGAGATCAAGGGGATGGTGCGCGGGCACAGCCTGCACACCGTCTGCGAGGAGGCCATGTGCCCCAACATCGGCGAGTGCTGGGGCCGCGGCACGGCCACTTTCCTGCTGATGGGCGACACCTGCACCCGCTCCTGCGGCTTCTGCAAGATCAAGACCGGCCGGCCGGGCCTGCTGGACGAGGACGAGCCGCGCCGGGTGGCCGAGACTGTGGCGCTGATGGGGCTGCGCCACGCGGTGCTGACCAGCGTCAACCGCGACGAGCAGCCTGACGGCGGCGCACACATCTTCGCCGAGGTGATTCGCCAGATTCGCCTGCTCCAGCCCGGCTGCTCCATCGAGGTGCTGATCCCCGACTTCCAGGGCAACTGGGAGGCTTTGCAGATGGTGATGGACGCGCGGCCGGAGATTCTCAACCACAACACCGAAACCGTGCCGCGGCTCTACAAGCGCGTGCGGCCCCAGGCCAAATACCCGCGCTCGTTGGAGCTGCTGCGCCAGGCCAAGCAGATGGTCCCCACCGGCGTCACCAAGACCGGCGTCATGGTCGGCCTGGGCGAGACCATGCAGGAGGTGCTCCAAGTGATGGACGACCTGCGCGCGGTGGATGTGGACATCATGACCGTTGGCCAGTACTTGCAGCCCAGCCGCTTTCACCTGCCCATCGAGCGCTACTGGACGCCAGAGGAGTTCCGCATCGTGCATCAGGAAGGCATGGCGCGCGGCTTCAGATGGGTCGAGTCCGGCCCGCTGGTGCGCTCCTCCTATCACGCCGACGGCCAGGCCGATCAACTGGTGCGCAGGACCGCCGATTCTGCGCCGACGGCTGTGTAGACTTGTAACCAAACGTTGCGGCGTTGCATCATAGCCTCGCAACCTAAAACGAAAACTACAAGCTACAAGGAGTCCATTCATGGCTAATCTCTTCAAAAACATGTTCAGCAGCACTGCCGAACCTGTCAAGACATCCAACGGCAACGGCGGCGCCCCTAAGGTGGAGCCGATTCACGTCACCGACGGCGATTTCGAGGCCTTGATCCTCAAATCCGACAAGCCCGCGGTGGTGGACCTGTGGGCCGATTGGTGCGGCCCCTGCCACATGATCGCCCCTTCGGTGGAGCAGTTGGCCACGGCCTACGACGGCCGCGCGGTGGTAGCCAAACTGAACGTGGACGAGAACCCCCTGACCCCCGGCCGCTACAACATCATGGGCATCCCCACCCTGCTCTACTTCCAAAATGGCCAGGTGGTCGATCGCCAGGTAGGCGTCACCGGCTATGCCAGCCTGGCCAACAAGCTGGAGAAGCTGCTGGGCTGAGAGCCAGGGATTGGAAATCCCAGTAGAGCCAGGGATTGAAAATCCCAGGCTGAACCTGCAAAGCCGCCTCAGCGGCTGGGGAAAGGTCCCCAGCCGCTGAGGCGGCTTTGCAGGTTCAGACAGTGAATTCAATTCACTGTCCACCCTCCACCGGCGAAACGCCCTGTGTTTCGCCGGTTTTTGATTCCAGAATATGCGCTGCGTCATGTTCAGAGGCTGAGAATTCGTGTACAATGGCCGTAACGCCGGAATCTTCCTGCGCCCAGCCAGCGCGCTGGTTCCGGCGTCCAGCGGGCAGCAATGTGGCTGTCCATGATGGACTCGACGAAGGAGACCGATCAATGCCTAAGTTCGACTACAAGACCCCCGTTCCCAGCGACATCGACATCGCCCAAGCCGCCAGGCTGCGCCCGATTCTGGAGATCGCAGAGCAGATCGGCCTGAGCGAAGATGAGCTCGATCTCTACGGCAAATACAAGGCTAAGGTTCACCTGAACGTCCTTGACCGCCTCAAGGATCGGCCGCAGGGCAAGTACATCGATGTCACGGCGATCACCCCCACGCCGCTGGGCGAGGGCAAAACCACCACCACCGTCGGCTTGAGCCAGGCCATGGGCGCATATCTGGGCAAGAATGTGATCACCTGCATCCGCCAGCCCGCGCAAGGTCCCACCTTCAGCATCAAGGGGGGCGCGGCCGGCGGCGGCTACAGCCAGGTGGTGCCCATGGAGGATTTCAACCTGCACCTGACCGGCGACATTCACGCCGTGACCGCGGCCAACAACCTGCTGGCGGCCGCGATCGATGCCCGACTGCTGCACGAACGCAACTACGGCGCTCGATTCAAAGAGGTCACTGGCCTCGACCCCCTCAACATCGACCCCTACACCATCACCTGGAAGCGGGTGGTGGACGTCAACGACCGTTCGCTGCGCAGCATTGTCTGCGGCCTGGGCGCCAAGGACGACGGCGTGCCGCGCGCGACCGGCTACGACATCGCCGTGGCCAGCGAAGTGATGGCGATTCTGGCCCTGGCCACCAGCCTGAAAGACATGCGCCAACGGCTGGGCCGCATCGTCATCGGCCAGAGCTACGCCAAGCAGCCGGTGACGGCCGAGCAGCTCGGCGTGGCCGGCGCCATGACCGTCCTGATGAAGGACGCGCTGATGCCCAACCTGATGCAGACGCTGGAGGGCACGCCGGCGCTGGTGCATGCCGGCCCCTTCGCCAACATCGCCCACGGCAACAGCAGCATCGTGGCCGATCAGATCGCACTCAAGCTGGCCGACTATGTGACCACCGAATCGGGCTTCGGCGCCGACATCGGCATGGAGAAATTCTTTGGCATCAAGTGCCGCTATTCCGGGCTGATCCCCAACGTGGTGGTGATGGTGGCCACCATCCGCGCGCTAAAGATGCACGGCGGGGGACCCAAGGTGGTGGCCGGCCGCGACCTGGACAAGGCCTATATCGAGGAGAACCTGCCGCTGCTGGAAAAGGGCTACGCCAACCTGGGCAAACACATCGAGATCGCCCAGCAATACGGCATTCCGGTGGTGGTGGCCATCAACCAGTTCCCCTATGACACCCAGGCCGAGGTCGAGCTGCTGCAGCGCATGGTGGCTGAGGCCGGCGGCTATGCGGCCGTGCCCTCCAACCACTGGGCCAAGGGCGGCGAGGGCGCCATTGCCCTGGCCGAGGCCGTGGTCAGCGCCTGCGAAGAGCCCAGCGATTTCCGCTTCCTCTATCCGCTGGACATCTCCATCAAGGAAAAGATCGAGACCATCGCCCGGAAGGTCTACGGCGCGGACGGCGTGGACTACACCCCCGAAGCCAGCGCGCAGATTGCCTCCTACGAGAAGGCCGGCTTCGGCGGGCTGCCCATCTGCATGGCCAAGACCCACCTGAGCCTGAGCCACGACCCGGCGCTGAAGGGGGTGCCCACCGGCTTCACCCTGCCGATCCGCGAGGTGCGGGCCAGCGTCGGCGCGGGCTTCATCTATCCGCTGTGCGGCGAGATGCGCACCATGCCCGGCCTGCCCAGCAAGCCAGTGTTCATGAAGGTGGACATCGACGAGGAGGGCAAGGTGGTGGGGCTGTTCTAATTGACAATTGACAATTGACAATTGACAATTGACAATGACCGGAGGGCGCGTGCGCTGGATCGGTTGATGGGAGCATAACAGAGGCTGTCCTCTTGACGAGGCGGCCTCTGTTTGTTTGCACCTGCTCAGGCTTGGTGCTCACTGGCGTCCTGTGGTAAAATCCCTGCGTCGCTGCCAACGACGCGGCAACTGATCCTAAACCCAACCCGATTCGATAGTGAGGAACAAAAACCATGTCTGACGCACCTGTTCAACTGCTGATCGCTGCCTTCACCACGCCCACCGCGGCCGAGGAAGTGCTGGAACAACTGAAAACAGCCAAGAAGGAAAAGCTGATCGGCATCCACGCCGCCCGCGTGCTGGTCAAGGACGAAAAGGGCAAGCTCAGCACCAAAGATGTCGGCCTGACCACCGGCAAGGGCGCGGTGGCTGGCGGCATCATCGGCGCGGTGGTGGGCATCGCCACCGGCGGCGTCGGGCTGGCGCTGGGCGCAGCCGGCGCGCTGGTCGGCGGCCTGGTAGGCAAGTCCAAGAAGGAAGGCCGCTTCGACTCCTACCGCGTCGAGCAGATCGCGGACTCGCTGACCCCCAACAGCTCCGCCATCATCGCGGTGATCGAGCACAAGTGGGTGGCCGAGCTGGAGGCCGAGCTGGAAGAGGCCGGCGCCGACGTGATGACAGCCGCCATCGCCGCGGACATCGCCGCCCAGTTGGCTGAGGGACGCGACGTCGCCTTTTCCGCCACCGCCACGGCTGACAGCCTGACCACCGGCCGCATCGCCGCCGGCGCCGACGAGCTGCAGATCAGCTCCACCACCTTCACCGACGAAGCGGTCGAGCACGTGGAAGCAGTGGCCAACGCGGCCGGTGTGGCTGCCATGCGCACCGTCGAGACCGCCGATGGCGTGGCCGGCGAGCTGCTGGCCGCAACCGACGAGGGCGCGGTCTACGTGGCCGGCGTGGTCGACGACGCGGGGGCCGACGTGGTGGCAGTGATCGCCGAAGCCGAAGAAGCCGCGCCGGCGCTGGAAGCGGGCGAGGCTGAGACGCAAGAGGCCGCCGAGGCTGAAGAGAGCAAGGAGGCCTAGAGCCCCCTCTCCTCCACCGGCCGGCGCGCCAACGCGCCGCAAAGACAGATCCTTAACAACGCCGCGCCGGATAACCGGCGCGGCGTTGTTCGCGAGTCGGAATCAGAGTCGAGTCCTTGGCCGGGCCGCGCTCGGCTTTCCAATCGTCGATGTGCGATGTGGACACGGGTAGTTCCTTTCCTCGGTCATTCGTAGCTCCGGCTGTCAGCCGGACAGAGCGGCTAGTCCAAAGATATGATCCCCAGGGCGTCCCGCCCAGCTTTGCGGCAGACTCACCGCTGAACCGGCGGGACGCCTGACGATCGGCCATGGCAGCGCGCATTGTAGCGCACAGGCGATCAACCGGGAACTTTTTGACACCGGTTTGTGGCTATGGTACAACGCTCCCGCTATGCACGAACTGCCCGTCACCCAAGCCATTCTCGACACGGCGCTCCACGCGGCGCAACAGGCCGGCGGCCAGCGCATTCTGGCCATTGATCTGGTGATCGGCGAGCTGAGCGGCATCGTGGACGACTCGGTGCAGTTCTACTTCGACATTTTGAGCCAGGGCACGCCAGCCGCGGGCGCCGCGCTGCACTTCCAGCGCCAGCCGGCCCAGGCTGTGTGCGCCCAATGCGGCCACAGCTACCAGGCTGCGCCGCCGCTGGCGCCTTTTTGCCCCGCCTGCGGCAGCCAGCGCGTGCAGGTCAGCGGCGGCCGTGAGTTTTTCCTTGAGAGTATCGAGATCAATGACTAAAATTCCTGTGGTTCAACAGATTCTGAGCGCCAACGACGCGATTGCCGACGAAAACCGCGCCGCGCTGGACGCGGCCGGTGCGCTGGGCGTCAACGTCATGGCCTCCCCCGGCGCGGGCAAGACCAGCCTGATCCTGGCCACGGCCGCCCGCCTGCCGGCTGGCCTGCGCCTGGCCGTGATCGAGGGCGACGTGGCCGGCCGCATCGACGCCGACGCCATGGCCGCGGCCGGCATCCCGGTGGTGCAGATCAACACCGGCGGCGGCTGCCATCTGGACGCGCCCATGGTGCGCTCGGCGCTGCCGCACCTGCTGCCCGATGGTGTGGACATGCTGATGATCGAGAACGTGGGCAATTTGATCTGCCCGGCCGGCTTTGCGCTGGGCACGCACGTCAATCTGGTGGTGGCCAGCACGCCGGAGGGCCACGACAAGCCCTACAAGTATCCCGGCATGTTCGCCGCGGCCGACGTGGTGACGCTGAACAAGGCCGATGTGGCCGCGGTGTTCGACTTCGACTTCGACGCCTTTCAGCGCGGTGTGCGCATGGTCAACCCGGCCGCGCCGATCTTCGTCATCTCCTGTCGCACGGGCGAGGGGGTGAACGCCTGGGTGGATTGGCTGACCGCCCAGCACGCCGTCATGCCAAGGCCGCCGAAGCATTCCTAGCCGACCATGCCGCTGCCCTTCGCCAAGCCTCAGGGTGACAATGATTTGCAACGGCTGCGCGTCGAGATCCACGGCGCGGTGCAGGGGGTGGGCTTTCGCCCCTTCGTCTATCGCCTGGCCACGGAGCTGCGGCTGGCCGGCTGGGTGATCAACGACAGCGCGGGGGTGTTCATCGAAGTGGAGGGGCCGACGCCGGCGCTGGCCGAGTTTTTGCGCCGCCTGCCGGCCGAGCCGCCGCCGCACGCGCTGATCCAGTCGCTGGACGCGGCCTGGCTGGCGCCGGCCGGCGCTGCGGGCTTCGAGATCCGTCCCAGCGCCAACCAGGGCCGCAAGCGCGCGCTGGTGCTGCCTGACCTGGCCACCTGCCCCGCCTGCCTGGCTGAGATTTTTGACCCCGCCGACCGCCGCCACGGCTATCCTTTCACCAACTGCACCCACTGCGGCCCCCGCTTCAGCATCATCCAGGCGCTGCCCTATGACCGGCCCAACACCACCATGCGGCGCTTCGTCATGTGCCCCGCCTGCCAGGCCGAATATGACAGCCCGTCGAACCGCCGCTTCCACGCCCAGCCCAACGCGTGCCCTGTCTGTGGACCGCGGCTGACGGTGGTCGGTGAACAGTGGCCAGTGAACGGTGAACAGTCAGCAGCGACGGCTGGTCACGCCTCACGTTTCACGTTTCACGCCGTGCCGGATGCCCTGCAACAGGCGGCCACGGCCCTGCGCGCCGGCCAGATCGTGGCGGTCAAGGGGCTGGGCGGCTTTCATCTGATGGTGGATGCGGGCAACGCCGAGGCGGTGGAGCGGCTGCGGCGCAGCAAGCCGCGGCGGGCCAAGCCGCTGGCGCTGATGGTGCGCGATCTGGAGGCAGCACGGCGGCTGGTGGCCGTGGATGCGCAGGCCGCGGCGCTGCTGGGCTCAGACGAGGCGCCGATTGTGCTGCTGCCGCGGCGAGCTGATGCGCCGGTGGCGGCCAACGTCGCGCCGGGCAACCCGGTGTTGGGGGTGATGCTGGCTTATACGCCGCTGCATCATCTGCTGCTGGATCTGCTGGCTCGGTCGGAGACCGGCCAGAGCGAGGGTGGGCGTGCGGCTCGGTCGGAGACCGGCCAGAGCGAGGGCGGGCGCGTGGCTCGGTCGGAGACCGGCCAGAGCATTGAAGCTCTGGTGGCGACCAGCGGCAACCTGAGCGATGAGCCGATCTGCATCGACGAGCAGGAGGCGGTACAGCGGCTGGCAGGGATCGCCGATCTCTTTTTGGTACACGACCGGCCCATCGAACGGCATGTGGACGACAGCGTGGCCTGGATCGTGGAGGGGCAGCCGCGGCTGCTGCGCCGGGCGCGGGGCTATGCGCCGCTGCCGGTGCTGCTGGCCCAGCCTGCGCCTACCATCCTGGCCGTGGGCGCACATCTCAAAAACACGGTGGCGCTGAGCGTAGGCCGCCAGGTTTTCATCAGCCAGCATATCGGCGATCTGGAGACGGCCGAGGCGCTGGCCGCGTTCGAGCGGGTGATCGCCGACTTCCTGCGCCTGTACGAGGCCAGACCGGTGGCCATCGCGCATGACATGCACCCCGACTATCTGTCGACGCGCTGGGCGCGCGAGAACGGTGAACGAGGAATGCTGAACGATGAATCCGGAGCAGCCCGCGCATCCTTCAGCGCTCATCATTCATCATTGATCCCCGTCCAGCACCACCACGCCCACCTGGCGGCCTGCCTGGCCGAGAACGGCGCCAGCGGGCCGGCGCTGGGCGTGATCTGGGATGGCACGGGCTATGGGCTGGACGGGACCATCTGGGGCGGCGAGTTTTTGCTGGGCGATGCGGCCGATTTCGTGCGGGTGGCGCATTTGCGCCCCTTCCGCCTGCCCGGCGGCGATGCCGCGGTCAAGGCGCCGTGCCGGGTGGCGCTGGCGCTGCTCTGGGAGCTGTACGGCGAGGATGCGCTGGCCATGGAGGATCTGGCGCCGATTCGCGACCTGCCGGCCAGCGAACGGCTGGTGCTGGGGCAGATGCTGCGCCGCGGCCTCAGTGCGCCCATCACCACCAGCGCCGGACGCCTCTTCGACGGCGTGGCCGCGCTGCTGGGCCTGCACCCCCAGGTCAGCTTCGAGGGCCAGGCTGCCATGGCGCTGGAGTTCATGGCTGATCCCGCCGTATCTGACGCCTATCCTCTGCCGTTGACGCCGGCCAAGGCCGCGGCCGGTTCATCGCTCATCGTTCATCGTTCATCGTTCCTCCTCGACTGGCAGCCGCTGATCGAGGCGCTGGTGCATGACTTGCGGGCTGGCGTCTCTTCGGGTATCATGGCTGCACGCTTCCACAACGCGCTGATCGATGGCATCGCCCAGGTGGCCACGGCCGTGGGCCAGCCGCAGGTGGCGCTGAGCGGCGGCTGCTTCCAGAACCGTCTGCTGCTGGAGCGCAGCGCACGCCGGCTGCGCCAGGCCGGCTTCCATGTCCTGCTGCACCGCCAGGTCCCGCCCAACGACGGCGGCATCAGCCTGGGCCAGGTAGCCGTAGCCGCGGCGCGGCTGGCGGAGCAGTGAACAGTCAACGGTGAACAGTAAACAGTCAGGAAGCCTGATTTGGCAACTGTTTACTGCTCGTAACTGCTCAGGCTTGGCATTAGAAACCGGGTTTTTGTCTGGCAGACCAAGGTCATGGCGCCATGAA
>JACSRL010000216.1 GCA_014879765.1 Anaerolinea sp.
GCTCCGTTCCCGCCGGCGCGCAGGATGAGCGGCAGGTAGAGCCGCCGGGGCTGCCCGCTGCGCAGCAAGTGGACGCTCGCCGTGCGGTTGGTCCAGCGCACGCTGTCGCCGGGCTGGATGCGCACGTTGGCCGGTACGAAGCCGTCGTCGGTCAGCTCCATGTCCCAGATCGCCCCTGCGACGGTCGTCGCCTGGCCCGTGGCAGGGGCGCGGGCGAACAGGAGCACGGCGCCCGCCAGCACGCACAGGACAAGCGCGGCCGCCGGCCGCCGCCCCACCGCCCACATCTTGTCCACTCGCCGATTCATCATGATCTCCCTTTAGTTTTTGGCGATGTCAACTTGACGACGAAGAGGCCGGTGCACTAGGAAATCGGTCTGAAGTCAAGATCCAAACCGGTTTTCAGCGCCCGCGCCGGAGTGGATGCCCGGCAGGTACAATCGATGGCTGAGCTGGTTCGCCAACTGCACCGTATCGTCCATCGTCCCATCCCCGCCGCGGTCGATCAGCAGCGTCAGCGCGCCGTCGCCGTCCCAAGCCGCATATTTCAGGTAGTGAATGTCTGTCGCCGCCGCCTGTATGCCGCGATGGACAAACGCTCGCTCGCCCGTCCCGTCGGCGCGCCTGACCGCGATGTCGTACTCACTGCCCCCCGCTTTGCGGTTGTCATAGAGGAGCAGACCGTTGGCGGCATCCACCGTCCCGGTCGCCGGCTGCCCCACCGCCATGTCCACCCCCTCGAAGCGGAACTGGTAGCCCTCTGTGGCGCTGTCCGTCGTCAGCAGCAAAGTGACTTCTTTGTCGCTGCTGGCGCGGTAGATAACCTGGCTCCCGTCCGCGGCGATCAGCAGGCGGTCTTGTGTTTCCGGCCTGATCGGGATCTCCTGTGCGCCGCTGGCATACCCCGGCCCAAACTGGACGACGGACGCCGTCTGGGTACGCGTCAACATCTGCCCATCCAGGAGGATGGAGTAGGTCTCGGTGAGGGGGAGGGTGTAGATCGGCTGCATCGCCACGCCCAGCCCACCCGGGGCAAAGTTTGCGCTCGCCCCAGGGATTTCGTTTACAAACTGCGCCCCCACATAGCCGATGCGCCTTCCCTGGCTGTCCGTCATCAGCCCGTGTCCGCCCGTCAGCCACAATTGCCCATTCGCCGCCTGGGACTGCGCGCCCCGAACCTGACTAAACAGACACCAGGGACACTCCGGCGTCTGGGCAAAGGTCGAGATCGGATAGACGGCCAGACTCTGTGCACCGGCATCGCCCGACCAGACACCCAGCCCCCCTCCCATACTGTAGCTCCAGTTTTCGGTCGTCGTGGTGATCAGGACGGCGCTGCGTACATTGGGGAAGTTGTTGTTGTACACCCACACCCGCCAGTCGTCCTTGCGCTCCTCGACGGCAAAGGGGGTGATGGCATGTCCACTTGTCCCCTGATAGACGTCCAGATTGAGCGGGTCGGGTGCCGCTCCCGCCAGCGCGGCCAGCGTTTGATCCAATGTATCCGACGGCGGCCTGGCGCGTTGCGCGTTGCGCGCCGCTCCGACTGGGTCGAGCAGTTCCAGCGCCCAGTAGTAGGAGATGCCATTCCGGGCGTTGGGCTTGCTCAGGTCGTAGGCGGTGAGCGCGCCGGGCTGGATGGCATTGGGGACGTCCAACCCCTTGAAGAAGCGTAGGCTGGTCACGGACATCCCCGCGCAGTGCCCACCTTGCATGTAAGTGAGCGCCATCGCCCGCCACTGCGCGGCAGGGACGCGGGGCATACACGGGCCGATCGGGTTGTAGCAGACGGCGCTCTGGCTGTCGAAGAGCGCGGCCATATCCTCGAAGGTGAGGTCGCCATCCTGGACATCGCCGAAGTTGGGGAAGCTGTACCCGTTCACCGGCGGTCGGAAGCCCGTGTCCAGCAGGGAGGGCACATTGGAGAGCGGCGACCAGCCGCCGCCGGGGTACTGGAATTTGAGGGCAAAATATCGGCGGACGCCGTTGCTGAGATTGGGCAGGGTCAGCGTCTCGTCGGCGTCGGGCGCGCCGGGCGGGGGTTCGCCCTGAACCTGGACTGCAGCCGACCAGGTGGTCCAGTCCAGGGGGGCGTCGCTGTAGCGGATGTCGTAGGCTGCGGCCGCAGCGCCGCCGGCGTCCGGGGCTTTCCAGGTGAGGACGACGTCCTGGGACTGAGGACCGGGTGTCGAGGCCAGATTGCGCACCCCGCCGGGGCATTGCGCGTCCGGGATCTCGTAGGCCGTCGCCTGGCGCGGCTCCCACTGGTAGACTGCCCATAGCACTGTGCGGGGAGCGAAGGTGACGCTGTCACATTCCAGGTCGAAATCGTTGCCGGTATTGGTGGGAAACTGGAACTGAAAGGCCCCGGTCGTCTTTTCGTAAGCGGTGATGAACTGTTCCCCCGCGATGTAGTCCACGTGCGCAATGTAGAGCAGATCCCCGGCAACAGCCAGCCCCGTGGCGTGATAGCCCAGGAACCAACTTCCCCGCTGCGCTCCGGACGCGTCAAAGCGGAATATGGCGAACTCGCTGTTCTCATCTTTGTAAGTGGCCACGTACAGCGTATCGTCCTCGGGGTCATAGGCCAACGTTTCAGGCAGAAAGGGGAGGGTCGGGAGACTGAAGACCAACGCGGCGGCGCCGGTGGTGGGGTCGATCAGGTACACGTTCGTGACGCCATAGCGGGCCGCCCCCGCCCAGAGCTTCTGGCGGTTTCTGTCCCAGGCCAGCGTAGCGAGAAGATCGCCGTCAATATTGGGCGTCAGCGTGAGAAGGAGCGCACCGCTGCGTGCGTCGGCCTTGTGGAGGGTGCTGCCGGGAAAACAATCGTACCACAGGTACTGGCCGTCGAAGGCGATACCTGTCCCGCCCGTGCCACAGGCGCGGCTGAAATAGGTGGTGTGGAGCGGGTCGCCGATGGCCTGTTGGTGTGCGGGTGGGTGGGCCACCGGGACGGGCGCTCTGGCCTGCGCTCCGCCTGGGACAACCAGCAGTCCTGCCAACACGCCCAGAATGATGAGTAATCGTTTCATGTTCGTCCCTCTTCGGTGGCTTCGACTGGCATGCTCTTGCGGTCAACCGTGTGCCAGGAAACTGCGGTGACGCGGCGCGTCCACGCCTCGTCGTAGGTAGTGTCCGTGCTCATTCTGCGCCTTTCACCCAATCGGTTGCTTGCTCAACACGCGGGCGAGGCGGGATCATCCGTGCAGATGTCGCGTTGTTGTTGATGCTGGCCCGGTGCAAACGGGTTGTTCTCGCGGCCGCGTTCCAACGTCCGGCGCCCGCCCTGGAAAATGGGAATGTCGAACGGCAGCGGCAACTCCTGGCACCACTCGAACAGCCGATCCAAGACCTCTGCACCCCGTTCGCCCTGGCTCAAATCCGGATTGTTCATGACTTCGTTCAGCTCTTGCGCGTCTTCCACCGCCCGGTCCACCCTTTCCAGGGCTTTCTTCATATCTTCATAGGCTTCGTAACCTTTATAGGCATCTACGGCGACGTCCACCGGATCGAGGTTGCTGAGCGTCTCTTTGATCTTTTTGACCAGATTCGCAAAGAACGCCAGCCCGCTGGGATCCCGGTAGCGCACCGGGTCGTTGCCGGCGTAGGCGTAGAGATTCCACTGGCCGCCCTCGAAAAAGATGGGGTCCCGGGCCGTCCAGCGTCCGGACGCGCGCTCGTAGTCGCGCCGCCAGAAATGGACGAGGCCGGTCGCCGGGTCGGCCAGGCCGCCGGCGTAGCCCAGCGCCAACTCGAAGCCTGGAACCGAGTCAGTGAACAGGCGGCCGAAGCTGTCGTACTCCAGCCGTTTCACCACCTGGCCCTGGGCGTCAACCACGACTTTGGGCGTGCCCACCTGATCGGTCGCCACGTAGTACCAGGCCCCGTCCCGGTGCAGGGCGAAAAGCTGGCCGTGGTCGTCATAGTAGTAGACGGTCAGCGCACCCGCGGGCGAACGGCTGGCGGTGAGTTGGAGCGGATCGGTCACGCTGGCGTAGTAGTAGCGGTGGCTGCCGGCGGCGTCGGTGCGCCCCACCCGCCGGCCCAAGCCGTCGTAGGTGTAGCTGATTACCTGGCCTGCCACCACCGCATGGAGCAGCTCGCCGGCCGCGCTGTAGTGGAAGCTGTCGCCGGCGCCATCCGGCCCGCGCTGGCTGAGGAAGCCATCTGCGTCGAAGGTGTAATCCACCCCGGCCCGCTCAGTCAGCCGATCCTGGCCGTCGTAACTGGAAGGCTGGCCGCCGGCGCTAGTGCGGTTGCCGTTGGCGTCGTAGGCGTAGCTCTCAACGACCGTCGCGCCCCGCCGCGCCTGCGTCAGGCGGCCATCTGCGTCGTAGCTGTAGGCCAGCGTCTCGGTCACGCCCTGGGTGGCTTCGACGCGCTCGACGATGCGGCCGGCGACATCGTAGCTCAGCCGGATCCGGTAGAGTGGCTGACCAGCGACCGTATGCGCCCGCTCCACCAGCCGGCCCAGACTGTCGTAGGCGTAGTCCACCGCCAGCGCGCTGTCGCTGATGCGGCTGGTCGCGCCGTGCGGCCCGTTGCGCGTCAAGGTGAACGGCCCGTAGCCCGTCACCAGGCCGTCGCCGTCGCGCGCCAGGGCCACCACAACGGTGTCGGGGCTGCTCGCCAGGGTCATCGAAGTGGGGAGGAGGTCGGCGTTGTACTGGTAGGTGAATTGGGCCGGGGCGAAGCCGCTCCATTGCATGCCGGTTACCAGGCTGCCGTCGTAGGTGAAGGTGATGGTCTGGGGCAGCCGGCCGTCGACGGGGTGGCTGGCCAGGGTTGAAATCCAGCGGCCGGCGTAGCCCATCTGTACGCTGCCTTCGGACGAAACAATGGCCGAGCGCCGGCCCGCGCCATCGTAGCCATATTGGAGGGAACGACCGCCGGGCAGGGTGAATTGGGTCAGGTCGCCGTCCAGGTTGTAGGTGAAGCGATAGGGCGGGTTGGCGGGCGGCGTGTAACTTTCCAGGTCGTTGCGCGGGGTGTAGGCCATACGGTGCAGCGCGCCGCCGGGCATAGTCACCGCAATCCGGTTGCCGTTGGCGTCATAGCTGAATTGCACCAGGCCGCCGCCTGGCATCTGTGCGGAAGCGACACGGCCGGCCAGGTCGTAGGTGAAGGCGACGCGGTTGCCGGCCGCGTCGATGCGGCTCTCCACCCGCCCCTGGGGATCGTAGACGTATTGCCACTGCTGGTCGCCCTGGCTGAAGCGGGCCAACGCGCCGTCGGGGTTGTAGGTCAGCTCGATGGGCGCCAGCCCGGCTGGGCCGATGCTCGTCACGCGGCCCCGGGCATCGAGCTGGAGAAACGCCTGCCTGCCGGCCGGCGTGGTCGCGGTGATGCGCCGGGTCGGCCCATCGTAGAGTGCGCGGTAGACCTGGCCGTTGATGCTGAGGGTGTCGGTCATGCGTGTCAGGCCTAGCAGGTCTTGGGGGGCGGCGAGCTGCGCCGCGCGCGTGTGGGTTTGGGTGTAAACGACGCCGGCCGTGGTGCTGTAGACGCGGGTGCTGACCAACGGCGCCTGCATGCCCCAGCGCGGGTCAGGCCCGGCCAGGGTTTGCAGGGTCGCACCCGTGCTGAAGGCGCTGGCGCGGCTGCCGTCTGCTTTGGCCGCAGCGCTGTTGTCGCCGCCGTGGGGGAAGGTGTTCCGCCGCTGCCTGGCGCCGTCCGTCGACTCCGTCACGCCGTAAGTGGTCGTGCGGCCCTCGGCGCTGGTCAGAGTGACGGTGTACCCCGCGCTGTCCTGGACGCGGTTCACCTGCCAGAAGCCCCCATCGGGCAGATCTTCGCGGACCAGCCGCCCCACTGCATCGTAGGTCATGGTGGACAGGTTGCCCGCCGGGTCCCGGAAAGAGGCCAACAGCCCGCCCGCGGCGTGATAGGTGAAAGTGTGCGTCTCGCCGGCCGGGCTGGCGACGCTCGCCAGATAGCCATTGCCATCCACAGCCAGGATCGTGCGCTGACCGTGGGGCGCGATGATGGCTGTGGGGTTGCCCTGGCTGTCGCGTTCGATGACGGTCACGTTGCCGGCGCCGTCGGTCACAGTCAGCAGCCGCCCGCCCGCGTCGTAGGCAAAGGTGTAGAGCGGCGCGCCCGTCAGGGCGTGGACGGTGCGCAGGTGGCGTCCCTCCGGGGTGAAGACGTAGAGTTCGGCCCTGTCGTCGGCCACCACCACGATCTCATCGGCTGCAGAAACGGTGGAAAAACGCGTCCGCAGGCGGCGGACGTGGGAATTGCCGGTATCTGCGATGAAGATACTGCCGTCTATGCCCAGAGCGATGTCGTTTGGACTATGGAGTTCAGCCTGCAGCGCCGGGCCGCCGTCGCCGCTGTAGCCGCCAGTAAATCCTTTTTTGCCACGGCCGGCCATGGTGTTGATTATACCGTCGGGGCCAACGCGGCGAATGCGCTGGTTAATTGTGTCGGCAATGTAGAGCGCGCCATCGGCGCCGACCGCGATTCCTTGGGGGAACTCAAAAGTGGCGGCGAGCGCCGGCCCACCATCGCCGCTGAAGCCCCGGCTGCCGTTGCCCGCCACCGTCCGAATCGTCCCGCCCGGCGCGACGGCGCGCACCCGCTGATTGGCTGAATCGGCAATGTAGAGGGTTCCGTCTGCTCCAACAGCCACGTCCTGTGGGGAATTTAGACGGGCCGCCGTGGCCGGTCCGCCATCGCCACCATACCCCGCAACGCCGTTGCCGGCGACCGAATAGATCGTGCCGTCGGGCATTACGGCGCGAATGCGTTGGTTGAATCGATCGGCGATGTAGAGCGTACCATCTGCGGCGACCGCAATTCCTTCAGGACTGGAGAACCTGGCTTCCGTTGCCGGGCCGCCGTCGCCGCTGAAGCCGCCGCTGCCGTTGCCGGCCACGTGGGTGATTTCACCACCGGGATCGATCCGATGCACTGTGTACGACTTGCCCACAAAGTAGAGTTCACCTGCGGGTCCCAGCGCGATGGATGTAGGATACATCCTTTGCGTGCCGTCTACCGTTGTGACCGCACCGTCAGACCCAATGCGCAGCACGCGATCCAGGTTGCCGGCGACGTAGAGCGAACCGTCGGCGGCCTGGAGCACCGAGTACGCAGTTTCTCGCAGCAGCGAACCGTTCCACACGCTGTCGATGATGCTGGCGCCCGTCATCTGGCGACGCTGCGTGCCGTCCCCGCGGTAGAGAGTTGTGGCAGTGGGATCGTACGCGTGATGCACGCTCAACGTCCAGCCGCCCAGGGCCTGGCCCCGGGCATCCCAGCCGCCGGTCAGACCCTGCCACTCCCGCCACAGCTCGACCTCCTGGCGGGCGCGCGCGCCGGTGATGGCCGCGCCGCTGGCGGAGACCCGGGCAAAGGCGCGGCCTAGTTCCGCGGGCGTCCGATAGACAGCGCCGTAGACATAGCCGATGCGGGCAGTGAAGGGCTGTTGTCCCAACAGTTTGCGACCGTAGGCATCCAGACCGTTCCACGCAAAGGAATAGGTCAAATCGGGCGCAGCGGTGAAGGAGTAGGAGTAGAGACGACCGGCGATGCTGATCTCGAGCTCGACGCGCAGCAAACTGGCAGGGATGGCTGGGCCAGTCAGGGGAATGTGCAGCGTGTTCCCGGCCGCAAAGCCTGGCGTGCGGTTGCTGCGATAGTTGAGGGTGTAGGGCGCGCCGACCAGCGTCACCCGCTCGCCCAGGACGCCGTTCTGGCACTCGATGACGGACCCGTTCTCTTCGCACGGGTCATCTTCGGGTTCATCCGGCTGGGGCGGCGGCGCGTCGCCGGGCGGCTCCGCGTCGTCGGGCGGACCCATGGGCCAATTGCAGTCCCAGGGGGTGAAGTGGCCGACGGGGATGCGCCACAGGCTTTGGCCGGGCGCGTACAGGCCGGCCAGTTGGCCGCGCTCGGCGTCGGTGACGCCCAACGCGGCCAGGGCCTGAGCCGAGGCGGGCTGCCCGCTGCCGTCTACATCCAACACGGCCAGCCCGCCGTCCACGCTCAGGATCGCCACGACGCGCCCGTTGTCCGCGGGAACCCAGCGCCCCTGCGCCCGGTCGTAGTAACCCACGGGCACGACCCCGCCCACCGGGAAGCCCAGGAAATTCTCCAGATAGACAGGCAGCGGCTGGCTAAAGCGCACGTCCAGCGCGCCAGCAGCCAGGGCCTCGTCCACGCTGAACTCCGCGGCGTAGGTGTAGCCGCTGGTCGGCGGCAGTTCGCCGGGCATGGCGGTCGGCCCGCTGTCGCCCACTGTGTATTCGGTGGCGCGCACGTGGAGGGTGGTCAAGGGTGCGGCGGTTCCATCGGCCAGGATCATCGTGGCCGTCACGCCCTGAGGAAAGAGGATGGTGGCCCGGCGGCTGCCGTCCGTGTCGGAGATGATGCTGCCTCGCGCCAACTGCATGGCTGCGACGTTGAGATCGATCTGGGTGACCGCCGGGTCCAGGGGAATCAGAATCATATCCGGCAGCCAGACGTAGTCCTGCCAGGGCGCGACGATGGCGCGCTGGCCGGGCAGGAAACCGGTCTTCTCGTAGCGCACGGTGAGGTGGCCGCCGCCGTTGACCGCCAGGTCGAACATGCCGTCGGCGCGGGTCAACGTCTGGCCGAACTCCCCGTGGCCCAGGATGCTGATGCGCACGCCGGGCAGGGCCGCGCCGCTGCGCTCGGTCACTTTGCCGCGCAAAACGGCCACCTGCCCCGCCTGGATCGTGCCCGAGACGACGCCGGTCTGGATCGGGTCATCGCCGGTGTAGAGAAAGGAGGTGGCGTCCAGCAGGCTGGTGAACTGGGACGGGTTCAGCGGCGGTGCGACGTCCACC
>JACSRL010000355.1 GCA_014879765.1 Anaerolinea sp.
AGGGGCGGGTCTTCCACGACGTCAACCGCAACAACAACTACGATCCGGGCGTGGATCAGCCGCTGGCCGGCGCGCGCGTCGAGCTGTACAACCTGAGCGGCCAACTGCTCAACTTGCAGATCACCGCGGCCAACGGCCAGTACAACTTCACCTTCCTGGAGCCCAACCGCACCTATCGGGTGGTGCAGACGCCGCCGCCCGGCTATGCCCCCGCCCAGTACAGCGACGTCAACGTCTACGTCCCGGCCGGGGACCCGGTGGTGATGAACTTCGCCCATCAACCCTACAAGCAGGCTTTCCTGCCCATGGTCATCCGGCAACGCTGAGCGCCCCACCAAGGGCAAAGTGACGCCCTGGCCGGCGCGATGATCGCTGCCCGGCTTCCGCTGCCGTCTCGCCGCACAGGCAGACGGCAGCTTGTTTTTTGCGTAACTGCTCAGCCGTTGGGGGCCGGGAATCGCCAGCGCGGCGCTTTGATGGTACACTTGGCACTTCGCAGGCACAGTCGTCACACCTCGACTCCAGCCCGCGGCAAGGTCTACACCAAGGTGTACTAGCCAGGAGAGCCATGATCCGCATCCATCCCACCGCCGACGTCTCACCGGCTGCTCAGATCGGCGACTTCACCCAAATCTGGCATCAGGCGCAGGTGCGCGAGCATGCCAGCATCGGCCGCCATTGCATCGTGGGCAAGGGCGTCTACGTCGATTTCGGCGTACACATCGGCGACCGCTGCAAGCTGCAAAACAACGCCTTCATCTATCACGGCGCCACCCTGGCCGACGGCGTCTTCGTCGGCCCCGGCGCGATCCTGACCAACGACCGCCGGCCGCGCGCGATCAATCCCGACGGCGCACTCAAGAGCGATGCCGACTGGCAGGTGGGGACGATCCACGTCGGCTATGGCGCCTCCATCGGCGCCGGCTGCATCATCCTGCCCGATGTCACCATCGGCCGTTTTGCCATGACCGGCGCCGGCGCGGTGGTCACGCGCGATGTGCCGGCGCACGGGCTGGCGCTGGGCGCGCCCGCCCGGCTGGTGGGCTATGTCTGTAGCTGCGGCGGCCGGCTGGCTGTGGCCGAGGGGCCGGCCGGACTGCATGGCTGCTGCGCGGTCTGTGGGCGCGAGTTTGATCTGGCAGATGGGCTGGGGAGCGTGAACGCATGAACCATGCCATTCGCACCGGCGTCATCGGCGTCGGCAACATCGGCCAGCACCACGCCCGCATCTACGCCTCCCTGCCGGGCAGCCATCTGGTCGGCATCGCCGACATCCACCCCGGCCGGGCGCAGGAGATCGCCGACCGCTACCAGGTGCCGGCCTATGCCGATTACCGCACCCTGCTGGACCAGGTGCAGGCCGTCACCGTGGCCGCGCCCACCACGCTGCACCACGAGATCGGGCTGGCCTGCCTGGAGCGCGGCGTCCACCTGTTGATGGAAAAGCCGCTGGCCGCGTCGGTGGAGCAGGGGCATCAGTTGGCCGCGCTGGCCGCACAGACGGGGCTGGTGCTGCAAGTCGGCCACGTGGAACGCTTCAACCCCACCTTTGTCGAGCTGGCCAACGTGCTGGCCGAACACCAGATCCTGGCCGTCGACGCCCGCCGCCTCAGCCCCTTTGCCACCCGCGCCGCCGATGTCAGCGTGGTCTACGACCTGATGGTACACGACCTGGACCTGATCCTGACGCTGATCCGCGCGCCGCTGCGCAGCGTCAGCGCCGCGGGCAACTGCATTCGCTCGGCCCAGCCCGACCACGCGCTGGCGCTGCTGACCTTCGACGGCGGCCAGGTGGCCAGCCTTTCGGCCAGCAAGGTGACCCAGCACAAGGTGCGCCAGATGGCCGTCACCTGCGCCGATGCCTTCGTGGTGGCCGATTTCCTGACCCGCACGGTGATGGTGCATCGCCAGTCCTCGGCCGACTATTTTGCCCAGCGCGGCGAGGTGCTCTATCGCCAGGAAGGGCTGATCGAACAGGTCTACGTGCCGCAGATCGAGCCGCTCTACGCCGAGATCCAGCACTTCCTCGCCTGCGTGCGCGATGGCCGGCCGCCGCGCGTCGGCGGCGATGAGGCGATCCGCGTCATGTCCGTCGCCGACGAGATCGAGCAGCGCCTGCTGGCCACCATTTAAGGCAAGAGATCTGTTCTTTGCGCCTTTGCGTGAGACCGAATCTGACACTGGCTTAGCTTCTGCCATGATCCCTCTAAAACTCACCCTGCACAACTTCATGTGCTATCGCGACCCCGCGCCGCTGGACTTCAACGGGATGCACCTGGCCTGTCTGTCGGGCAACAACGGCCACGGCAAATCGGCCATCCTGGACGCCATGACCTGGGCGCTGTGGGGCAAGGCGCGCTCCAACCAGGCCGACGATCTGATCCACCTGGGGGAGAACGACATGTGGGTGGACTTCGAGTTCGGCCTGGGCCCCCAGCGCTACCGCGTGCTGCGCAGCCGGGAGCGGCGCGGCCGGGCCGGCAAGAGCGACCTGCAGCTTCAGATCTGGCAGGTCGAAGGGGGCCAGGGGGCGCAGGGAAACTGGCGCGCGCTCACCGAGCCGACCCTGCGCGAGACCGAGCAGGCCATCATCCGCCTGCTGCACATCGACTACGAGACCTTCATCAACTCCGCCTTCCTGGTGCAGGGGCGCGCCGACGAGTTCACCGTCAAGCCGCCCAACCAGCGCAAGCAGATTCTGGCCGACATTCTGGGCCTGAAGATCTACGACGACTACGAAGGCATCGCCAAGGAGCGCGTGCGCCAGGAAAAACAGGAGGCGGCGCGCCTCAACGGCCAGTTGGAGGGCATCGACGCCGAGCTGGCCCAGGAGGCCAGCTATCAGCAGGAGCTGGAGCAGGCGCAGGGCTTGCTGGACGCGGCCGGCGAAGCGCTGCGCGCTGCCGAACAGGCCCTGCAAACCGTGCGCGGCGAGCGCCAGGAGCTGCAGACCCAGCGCCGCATGTTGGACGATCTGCAAGGCCGGCTGGCGCTGGCCGGGCGGCAACTGGCCGCCCTGGAAACGCAACTGCACACCGATCAGAGCCGCCTGGCCGCCGATCAGGCTGTGCTGGCCGAGCAGGCGGAGATCGAAGCCGGTTTTCGCCAGTTGGAAGAGGCGCGGCTGGCCGACCAGGCCATGAATCGCCAGCTCAGCCAGCACGCCGCGCTGCAAGGCCAGCGTGGCGCACTGGAGAACCAGATCAGCCAGGCGCGCTTCGAGCTGGAGACGCAGCAGTACACGCTGGCCGGCCAGGTGGCCCGCCTGCACCAGGAGGCCGGCCAGGTGGAGGCGCTGCGCGTCGAGACGCAGCAGGCCCAGGCCGAGCTGGCCCGACTGGCCGAGCTGGACAGCCATCTGGCCACCCTGCGCGGCCAGGTGCAGACGCGGCGCGAGGAGGTGGCCGGCCTGCACAGCCAGAACCAGGCGCTGCGCGACGCCATGACCGAGCTGGAGGCCAGGATCGCCAAACTGCCCAACGCGGGCGCGCTTTGCCCCACCTGCGGCCAACTGCTGGGGGACGCCGAGCGCCAGGTGGTGCTGGAGGGCTATCAACAGCAGGGCAAGGCGCGCGGCGACCAGTTCCGCGCCAACCAGGCCAGCAGCGCCGCGCTGCGGGAGCAGATCCAGGCCGGCGAGACCGAGCTGGCGGCCCTGGAGCGCAGCGTGCAGCAGCGTATGGGCTGGCAGCGCCGCGCGGCCCAGGCCGAACAGCGCCTGGCCCAGGCGGAAGCGGCCGGCGCCAGCCTGGCGCAGCATCAGGAGCAGTTGGACGCGGCCGGCCGGCGGCTGGAGAGCGAAGACTACGCCGATGAGGCCCGCCGCGCGCTGGCCGGGGTGCGCGAGGAGCTGGACGCGCTGGGCTACGACGCCGCGGCCCACGAACAGGCGCGCGCGGCCGCGGCCGGGCTGGAGCGCTACGCCGCGCGGCGCAGCCAACTGCAACTGGCCGCCAGCCGGGCCGAGGACCTGCGCGCCCGCATCCAACAGGCCGAGGAGACGCGCAGCCTGCTGGCCGAAGGGCTGGCCGCCGACGGGCTGCGGCGCGACGAGCTGAACGCAGCGCTGGCCCGCCTGCCCCAGGTGGAGCGCGAGCTCAGCCAGCAGGCCGCCCAGGTGCAGCGGCTGGAGCGCAGCGCCAACGACGCACGCCAGCGGGTCGGCATGGCGCGCCAGAAGCTGGATACCTGCCGCAGCCAGAGAGAGCGTCGCCAGCAGTTGAACCAGGATCTGAGCGCGGTGCTGGAGCGCCAGGCGATCTTCGAGGAGCTGCAGGCCGCCTTCGGCAAGAAGGGCGTGCAGGCGATGATCATCGAGGCCGCCATTCCTGAGATCGAAAGCGAGGCCAACCGGCTGCTGAACCGCATGACCGATGGCCGCATGGCCGTGCGCATGGAGACGCAACGGGAGACCAAGACCACCCAGGAGCTGCGCGAGACGCTGGAGATCATCCTCAGCGACGAGCTGGGCAGCCGCGATTACAGCCTTTTTTCCGGCGGCGAGGCCTTCCGCGCCAATTTCGCCATCCGCATCGCGCTGAGCAAGCTGCTGGCGCGCCGCGCCGGCGCGGCCTTGCAGACGCTGATCGTCGACGAGGGCTTCGGCACCCAGGACGCCCAGGGCCGCGAGCGGCTGGTGCAGGCCATCACCTCGATCCAACATGACTTCGAGCGCATCCTGGTCATCACCCACATCGACGAGCTGAAGGACCTGTTCCCGGCCCGCATCGAGGTCGAGAAGACCGCCGCCGGCTCGCAGATCAGCGTCAGTTGAGCCGAGACTTCGGCACTCGCCGCCAGGCACGTGGATTGAGTAGGCCGCCGTATCGAAATCCACGTGCCTGGCGGCGACTTCCGGAGTCCTTGTGTGGAGAAACATGAGTTCACGAGAGTACCACCTGCGCGAGCTTGAGATCGCGCAATCGCCCGACGACCCGCGCCACGTCATGCCGCGGATCCTGCCCCGCCACCGGCGCATTCTGGATATCGGCTGCGGCGCGGGCCAGACCCTGATCGCCAGCGACCTGGCGCCCAGCGTGCAGGCGGCCGGCCTGGACATCGATTTCGACGCGCTGCTGCTGGGCCGCGAGCTCACCGGGCGCGTCGGCTTCGTGGCCGGCCAGGCCGAGCGTCTCCCCTTCCCCGACGCCAGCTTCGACCTGGTGCTGTCGCGCGTCACCGCGCCGCTGACCTTCGTGCCTGCGACGCTGGCTGAGATCGGTCGGGTGACTGCGCCGGGGGGCGACATCTGGCTGGTGCTGCACTCGCTGGCCAAGACCGTGCGCGATCTGCGCGCCAGCCTGGGCAGCGGCCACTGGAAGCGCGCGGCCTACCGCTCCTACGTGCTGGCCAACGGCGCGCTCTTCCACTTCACCGGCCGCCTGGTTCCCTCGCCGCTGGATGGCCACTACGAATCCTTCCAGACCAACGCCGCCATCAGCCGCGAGCTGCGCCGGGCCGGCTTCGACGACATGGTGGCCATCGACGGGCGGCATTACGTGGTGACGGCGCGCCGGGGGGAACGGCCGCCAGATTCGCACCGCCCATGACCAGCGAACGGCTGAAAAGCCTGGCGCGCGGCCATGGCGTCTACCTGATGGCGCTGCTGGCGGTGACGGCGGCCATGTTCTTCCTGTGGGGCAACGTCAACTGGCACATCCCGCCGGCTGACCGCTGGGATGGCTGGCACTACCGCACCATGGCCGAGGCCGCGCCCGGCCTCTCCCAGGTGGCGGCCGCGCCCTTCCGCTATCGCTTGCTGGGCACCTACACCGTCGGTCTGCTCTTCGGGGCCACCTATATCGCCGGCTTTTTCGTGGTCAACTACGCGGCGCTGCTGGCCGTGGTGCTGCTGCTCTACGGCTTTCTCTGCGCCGTGGGCATCTCCCGGCCGGTCGCGGCCTTCAGCGCGGCGCTGTTCACCATGAACACGCATCTTTTCGGCCTGACCGCCTGGCTGACCTTCCACACCAACGACTCGCTGGCCATGCTCTTCCTGCTGCTGGCCCTGTGGGCGACCATGGCGCGGCGCTGGGGGCTGTTCAGCCTGGCCCTGCTGCTGGGCGCGCTGAGCCGCGAGACCTGGGTGCTGGCCGCGCCCACCGCGCTGGTCTTCCTGTGGGAGCGCAAGCTGCTGCGCAGCGATCTGGCCAAGATGCTGCTGGCCACGCTGCCGGCCGTGATCGTGACGGTGCTGCTGCGTACCCTGCTGCGCGCCGAGGTGGTGGGCAGCCTGGAGCCGCTGCAGGCCTTTTTGCGTTTCGCCCCCAAGATTGTCGATCCAGAGTTCTGGGCGCGCCAGTTTGCCAACTCGCTCAAGCCGCTGAGCTTCCTGCCGCTGATCTTTCTGGGCACCACCCTGCGCTGGGCGCGCGGCAATCTGTTCATGGTGGCGCTGATCCTGCTGACCTTTCTCAGCAGCCTGCTGGGCTCGGCCAACGAACGGCTGATGGCGCCGGCCTTCGTGGCCTTCTACTGGCTGTTGGCGTTGATCATCCAGGAGCGCATCTGGCCGCAGCGCGCCATGCTGGCCATCATCGCCGCGGCCACCTTTCTCTCGACGCTGCACTACTGGTATGCCCGCTTTCCCCTGCCCAGCCGCGAGCTGACCATCGCCATCGGCGGCGTGGCCTGGGCGGTGGTGACGGTCGCGGCCATCCTCTTCCGCCTGCGCAGCCCGCGCGGCCAGCCGCAGACGCCGGGGATTTAGAGAAACCCACGATGCTGGCCTCACACAAAGGCGCAAAGACCGCCAAGGGCAGAGGGGTTTTTTCTTGGCGGGCTTTGCGTCTTTGCGTGAGAAGCGTAAACGACCGAGTTTGGAGAATTTAAGGTTCCACCTCTTGACTCTGACGTAACGTCAGGCTGTATCATGGGGGCTATGACGATGAGACGAAGCGACGGCTACACGGTGCGTCAACTGGCCAGGCTGGCCGGCGTCACCGTGCGCACCCTGCACCACTACGATCAGATCGGCCTGCTCCAGCCAGGCGCCCGAACCGCGGCGGGCTATCGGCTGTATGGCCAGCAGGACCTGTTGCGCTTGCAGCAGATTCTGCTCTTCCGGGAGCTGGATGTCCCGCTGGGCGAGATTCGCGCCATCCTGGATGATCCACAGTTCGACCTGGTGCAGGCCCTGCGCGGCCACCGGCAGACGCTGCACGCGCGCGCCGCGCGGCTGGAGACGTTGCTGCACACCATCGACAGAACGATTGCCACACTGACTCATTCGGAGGAACCACCCATGTTGACAGTCGAAGAGCTCTACGAGGGCTTCAACAAAGAGGACGCCGAGCGCTATCGCCGCGAGGCACGCGCGAACTGGGGCGACGAGATGGTCGAGGCGACCGAGCAGCGCGCGGCCAGGATGTCCAAAGCGCAGTGGCAGGCCGTCGGGCAGCAGGGCGAACAGGCGACCCAGCTTATGGCCAGCCTGATGGATCATGCCCCCGACGACCCGGCCGTGCAGGCCGCCATCGCCCAGCACCACGCCTGGATCGAGAACTTCTACCCCGCGCCGGCCGAGCTCTACCGCGGCCTGGGCCAGATGTACGTCGAACACCCTGAGTTCCGCGCCTTCTACGAAAACGTCCGCCCCGGCCTGGCCGGCTTCATGCAGGCGGCCATGGCTCACTACGCCGACACGGCGCTGGCCGGCTGAGAGATCAGCTCCCTGCTCAAGCAAGAGGCGGAACCGGCCAGGACCGGTTCCGCCTCTTGTGGTGGGGGAGGTCAGCCATCCAAAGGGTGGCGCCAGGTCAAGCCGGTGAACCGGCTATAATCGCGATCTGTGGTGATCCAGGTGCTCCCAGACTCGATAGCCAGAGCAGCCAGGTAGGCGTCAGGGATCAGATTGCCTTTAGCCTCTGCCGCACGACATAAACGCTCAAAGATGTCCCAATGACGGCTGCCTGCTTGAATTACGACGCAGTTAGGCTGATCGCGGATGTCATGTACGAACGCCAGAGCCTGATCCAACGTGCTGGGGGGGCTGAAGATTCGCGGATGTGTAACCACCCGCAGGAAACCGCTCAGGACGATATCGGCGATGCCATAGGCCTCATCGCTGGCGATACCATCTGTGAGCCAGTCCCGATAAGCGACATGGTTGGGTGCATCTTCCCGATGAGCGTAGACCAACACATTGACGTCAAACAAGATCATCGCTCTGCTCCATCAGTTGCAGCAATCCAGCAGAGTCGTCCAGATCGACGCCCGGCTGCACTCCTTGGCCGGCGACAGTGGTCAACTTTACCGGTGACCTCATCGGTCTACGCGCCTTTTGACGAGCAAACGATTCCCGCAGCGCGTCTTCGATCACAGCGGTTAGGGTTGTGCCCGATTCCACTGCGTATGCTTTGGCCTCCTGGAGCAAGTAGTCTGGAAGACGAATGGTTGTTCTCATGCATCAAAACATATCATAGAAGCATCAATATGTCCAGTTTCAGGACTTCCGAGATCTCTGCAATGCAAAAGGACGGAGTCGTCGGTTTCGACTCCGTCCTTTCATCAGGCTACAGGCCTATCAGCCCTCTTCTTCGTTACGCGCGGCGGCGCAGGGCGTAGGCTGCGCCCAGCGCCAGTACACTGGCGGCCAGCGCACCCAGCGGCAGGCCCACCAGCGGCGCGGCCGGCGACTGGCTGGAGGCAGCCTCCACGCGGCTCAGCTCCACCGCGGTCGGCGCCTGGCAGCTCTGCACCATCACATCGTCCACGTCCCAGCCGGTGCGACCGACGGAGGTGTCGGAGCCGATGCGCATGCGGAACTGCACCGTCTGCCCGGCGTAGGAACTGACGTCGGCGATGGTCT
>JACSRL010000432.1 GCA_014879765.1 Anaerolinea sp.
CCGTTAAAGCGGTACGCGAGCTGGGTTCAGACCGTCGTGAGACAGGTCGGTCTCTATCCGCTGTGGGCGCAGGGGATTTGCGAGGAGCTGCTCCTAGTACGAGAGGACCGGAGTGGACAGACCTCTGGTGTGTCAGTTGTCGTGCCAACGGCATTGCTGAGTAGCTAAGTCTGGCAAAGATAACCGCTGAAAGCATCTAAGCGGGAAGCTTGCCTCAAGATTAGATCCCCCACCTCCTTGTGAGGGTAAGTGCGCAGGAAGACTACCTGCTTGATAGGCGAGGCGTGTACGCACAGCAATGTGTTTAGCGGACTCGTACTAATGCACGAGGGCTTTCCGCGTGAGATGGTAGCAGTCGAGAGACGCATTCTTTTCGGTTGTTAGGGTAGCAGCCGCAACCTAACAAGTGAACAAAACAAGCTCTGTTGGTGGCTCGAGCGGAGGAGGTACACCCAGTCCCATCCCGAACCTGGAAGTTAAGCCCTCCAGCGCCGATGGTAGTTGGGACGCAGGTCCCTGCGAGAGTAGGCCGCTGCCAACTGAGCTTGTTTTTGTTTTCTCTGAAATAGGTTTGCACGGGATGATGGGTTGTGCTAAAATCGACGCCGACGCAAGATCGGTTTTCGTCTGCCTGACCCCGGTCCGGTTTCGGATCACCGGCGCAGGCAGCAGGCCCGCCCCTCGCACCCACTGGCCAAAGGCCAGCGTGCTCCCATGTGCATCTGTAGCGACGCCAGGGCGATCTAGCGCAATGCCGCTGAGTTCCCCTGGCGTTTTTGTTTTCCCCGCCACGGCGTATTCTTCCGAGGTGACTTGTGAGCGATGACCTGCAGCCGGCCAGCAGCCGGCCTTTTGTCACAACGCCCGCCCATGTGCCGGCGCTGGACATCGTGATTCTGGCCGCGGGCGAAAGCACCCGCATGCGTTCCCAGACCCCCAAAGTCCTGCACATGCTGGCCGGCCGGCCGTTGATCGACTACAGCCTGCGCCTGGCCGAAGCCCTTTCCCCCAGCCGTCCCGTGGTGGTCGTGGGACGCAACGCCGATGCGCTCATGGCGCAGGTCGGCGCCCGCGCCCGCTACGTGCATCAGGAACAGCGCCTGGGCACGGGCCACGCCCTGTTGCAGGCGCGCCCGGCGCTGCAAGGCGCCTCCCAGACCGTGCTGGTCTTCTACGCTGACATGCCGCTGATCACGCAGGAGTCGATGCAGGCGCTGCTGGCCCTGCACCATCAGAACCAGGCCAGCGGCGGCGTGCTCACCATGCTGACCTTCACCAGCGACAGCCCGCGCGGCTTTGGCCGCATCGTGCGCAGCGCCGCCGGCGACGTCCTGGCCATCGTCGAAGAGGCGGCCTGCACGCCGGAGCAACTGGGCATCACCGAGTTGAACCCTGGGCTGTACTGCTATGACGCCGACTGGCTCTGGCGCAGCCTGGACGAGATCACGCTGAGTCCCAAGGGGGAGTATTACCTGACCGACCTGGTGGCCATCGCGGTCGGCCAGGGACGGCCGGTGTGGGCGCATCACGTCGACGACGCCAGCGAGATGATGGGCATCAACACGCGCGTCCATCTGGCTGAGGCTGAGGCGGCGCTGCGGGAACGCATCAACCGGCGCTGGATGGAGGCGGGCGTGACCATGATCGACCCCGCTGCCACCTATATCGACGACACGGTGGAGATCGGCCCGGACACACTGCTGTTGCCTGGCGTGCATCTGCATGGCCAGAGCCGGATCGGCGCGGGGTGCCGCATCGGCCCCGATACCAGCGTGGTCGACACGATCATCGGCCGTGGCTGCCGGGTGCAACGCGCCGTGCTGGAAAATTCGGAGCTGGAGGATCACGTGGATGTGGGGCCTTTTGCCCACCTGCGCAGCGGCGCATACCTGGCTACCGGCGTCCATATGGGCAATTTCGGCGAGGTCAAGAACTCTCGCCTGGGCCCTGGCGTCAAGATGGGGCACTTCAGCTACGTGGGCGATGCGGCTATCGGCCAGGATGTGAACATCAGCGCAGGCGTCATCACCTGCAACTTCGACGGCAGTCGCAAGAACCAGACGATCATCGGCGACCATGCGTTCATTGGCAGCGACACCATGCTGGTGGCTCCGGTCACCGTCGGCGCCGGGGCGCGCACCGGCGCGGGCTCGGTGGTGACGCGCGATGTGCCGGCCGGCCGGCTGGCAGTTGGCGTGCCGGCGCGCCTGCGACCGTCCGACGAAGCGCAGCCTGACTAGCTATTTATCTGTGACAGCACGATTGGAGAAAAGACGTGGATGAGGGTTGGATAGTGGCCTGGCTGGGGCTGGCGTTGGCGCTGATGTTGATCGCGCTGGCGGCTGCAGCCGAGGTTTCGTTGGGCGCCATCAGCCGGGCGAACGTTCGACGGCTGTTGGATGAAGGCGTCTCGCGGGCGCAGGCCCTGCAGACGCTGCTGGATGACCCGCCCCGCTTCATTCTGGCGCTGATGAGCTTGGGGATTCTTTCCTTGATGCTGGCGGCGATCGCCGCCAGTTGGCTGGTGGTGTCGGCCGGCTGGGCCTGGCTGCCGGGCGTTCCGCTGGCGTTGGTGGGGGTTGGGGTGGCCGTGCTGCTGGTGCAGGTGACCGCCCGCGCGCTGGCCATGCGCGCCACCGAGAAGACTGCCCTGCGGTTGAGCGCCTTCGTGCGCAGTACGGCGCTGCTGCTGACCCCGCTCACTGCGCCGTTGATGGCGCTGGCCGGTGTGGTCCTGGGCCGGACTGAGGACGATGCCAGCCCCGACAATGTGCTGTTGAGCGAGGAGGGCCTGCGCTACCTGATCAACGCGGCCGAGGAGCCGGGCTTGATCGAGGAAGATGAGAAGAAGATGATCGCCAGCATCTTCGAGTTGGGCGAGATGGTGGCGCGCGAGGTGATGGCGCCGCGCATCGATGTGGTGGCCGTGGATGAGCAGACCACCCTGCGCGAGGCGCTGGATGTGATCATCCAGGCCGGCCACTCGCGCATTCCGGTCTATCGCGCCAGCATCGACACCGTGCAGGGAGTGCTCTATGCCAAAGACCTGCTGCTGCCGCTGCGCGATGGCCGCTATGACGTGCCTGTCACCGAGCTGATGCGGCCAGCCTATTTTGTGCCCGAATCCAAGCGGGTCGACGATCTGTTGCAGGAATTGCAGCAGCGGCGGGTACACATGGCCATCGTCGTGGACGAATATGGCGGCACGGCTGGTGTGGTGACCATCGAAGACCTGCTGGAGGAGATCGTGGGCGATATTCAGGACGAATACGACAGCGAAGCGCCCATGGCGCAGCAGATCGGCGAGCGCGAGTACATCTTCGATGCCCAGATTTGGCTGGACGATGTCAACGATATCCTCGGCGTGTCGCTGCCCTCGGAGGAAAGCGACACGCTGGGTGGCTTCATCTATCGCCAGCTTGGCGTCATGCCGGCCGTGGGCAGCAAGGTAGCCTACGAGCAACTGGTACTGGAGGTGCAGACGGTGCAGGCCCGCCGCATCTTGCAGGTGCGGGTCACCAAGATGCTGGAAAACGCGCCGGCGGCCGCCGAGCCGGCCACCAAGCCGGCGTTGTCTGCTTCACCGGCCTCCTGACACTGTATGCACAAAATCGTTGATTGCTGCGCTCCTGGCAGGAAAGGAATCGACTCATGCTCGACGGAGAGAACGTTTATGACCTGGTCAAACGGGCAGCCGCGGCCCGACAGCAGGCCTATGTGCCCTATTCTGCTTTCCCCGTGGGTGCGGCTCTGCTGACGCGCTCCGGCAAGATCTACACCGGCTGCAACGTCGAAAATGCCTCCTTTGGACTGACCGTCTGCGCCGAGCGGGTGGCGATCTGGAAGGCGGTTTCCGAGGGCGAGACTGAATTTGAGGCGCTGGCCGTGGTCACCAACATCGCCGGCAGCCCCTGTGGCGCCTGCCGGCAGGTGATGGTCGAGTTCGCGCCTGACATGCCGGTGGTGCTCGCCGACCTGAGCGGCATCGACACCATCACCAGTGTGGACAACCTGCTGCCGCATGCCTTTCGACCGGAACACTTGCAGGAGGCGGCCCGCGTCGCCGGACAGCCATGAGCGATGCGCCGGCCGAGCGCCGCCAGCGGCTCTATCGCACCGAGGCCATCGTGCTGAAACGTCGCGACTACGGCGAGGCCGACCGGCTGTTGACCGTCTTCACCCCCAACTATGGCAAGCTGGTGCTGCTGGGCAAGGGGGTGCGCAAGACGCAGAGCCGCAAGGCTGGCCACGTGGAGCTGTTCACCCATAGCACGCTGCTGGTGGCCAAGGGGCGCACCTGGGACCTGGTGACGCAGGCGGAGACGGTCGAGTCCTACCTGCCGCTGCGGGAGAGCCTGCTGCGCACCAGCTACGCCTATTATGTGGCCGAGCTGCTGGATGGCTTCACCCAGGAACAGGACACGCATCCGGCCATGTGGCGGCTGTTGCGTGAGACCCTGGCGCGGCTGGCGGCATCCAGGGAGGAGACGCTGGCGCTGGCGGCCCGTTTCTACGATCTGCACCTGCTGGCGCTGGCCGGCTATCAGCCGCAGCTTTTTACCTGTGTGGCCTGCCAGGCCGCGCTGGAGCCGGTGACCAACTATTTTAGCATCGTCGAGGGGGGTGTGCTCTGCCCCACGCATGGCGAGGGGCGCATCGGCGCTGAGCCGCTGCCGCTGCCGCTGTTCAAGGCGCTGCGCTTCGTCCAGACCCGCGACTGGGAACAGGTAGCGCAGCTCAACCTGAGCCCTGGTCTGCAAGCTGAGTTGGAGCGGCTGCTGCACGGCTACATGGTCTATCAACTGGAGCGCAACGTGCGGTCGGCCGCGTTTCTGCGCACGATCCGGGAGCAGGTGCAGAACGTAACCCGTGACCCGTAACCCGTAATCTGGAAGGTTTCTTGATCGATGTCGCGTCGCTTGACGCCGGCCGTGAACGCCTGGCCGGAAAAGTGGAGGATGCGCAGAGGTGGAGTGCCCAACCGGCACGGCCGGCAGCTTATCTTTGTCTTACTCCACGAGGGATTTGATGAGGTCGTCGCGTTCCAGACCCAGATGATCCGCCACGTCGCGCGGCACCGCCGCCCGCTGTGCGACTCCGATATCGATGCTCTGAATCTCCAGATTTGCGTTGTTCAAGAACAGGTCGAGATATTCATCTCACAGGTTGTTGGCCCCCATTCGCTGCGCAGATCATCAATGTACGTCTGCGCGTCAATGTTTTGCCAGACTTCCTTGCCCAGGCCGCGTAGTTCCGTGATCCGTCGCTTGGCAATGGGCGCGTCACTGGCCATATCCTCAGCGATGCGCGAGATCAACTGCAGGCGATGAGCTACCGGGAGCGGGCGGATCTGCTGTTGATATAGATCTTCCACCTCAGCCATTCCGCACTGACTCCTGTTCCTCTGCGCGAACCTGGTTCACAGCATCCCGTAAGGATTCGCTATCAAACGTCTCCGCCAAAACGGCCAGTTCGTCAAGAAAGTCGTCTCGTTCCAACACCACGATATGGCGCGCCTCGACTTCCCTCAGGAAGCGATTGTAGGAGACATCTGCCATCCGCGCGCCCCCACGGAGATCGGTCTTTCGTTTCATGTACGCCTGAATGGCCAGTTCAAGTTTTTGGGTTTGCATGCCGTCGAGGATCCATTGTTTCATCAAGGTCTTTGGTTGAAGTCAGTGCAACAACTCCCTGCTCCAATGCAGCGCAATTGTGTACGGTGAGGAACAGAAGCGACAAGGAACTATGCCGATCTGGACGGCAACGTTTTAAGATGGGGTGTCCAGCGGTCTTGTAGCATCCGGCCTCCATTCTATTGTCGAACTGACCATCTGTCAACCATCTCACACATTGATGGAGCGGAAGGCGGCTCAACGCCTTTGCGCTTCAAGATAGAAGCGATGGCTGTGAAGAACGAGGGGACCGTCGTGCATGATCTGTTCATGCAGGGCCGCCAACTTGTCGCGAAAACGTTCGACGCTGAAGCCTTCGATCTGCCAGGGAATGGCGCGCAGGTAGTAGACGACGGCGCCGATATCGGCGACGCGCGTCGCGGGAAAGGCCTCCATCTGCTCGATGACCCTCAGCCCGGCCGTCTCCAGTTGCTGCACGGCGACGGCCAGGCTCCAGTCGATGAACTCGAAGGCCACCTGATCTTGCAGCAGTTCGTTGAGGGTCAGGTTGTCGCGGCCGCCCACCTGCTGGGTGATGAAACGTCCGCCGGGCTTGAGGATGCGCCGGATTTCGCCCGCGTCGAAGGACTCGTGCCGGTTGATCACCAGATCGAAGCGTTCATCGGCAAAGGGCAGCGCCGCGTCGGGAACAGCGGTGACGACCTGGACACCCAGCGGTTCCAGCCGGCCGCGGGCGATGGGCATGTTGGGCGGATAGTTCTCGCTGGCCCAGGTATCCGGCGGCAGCGACGCCAGCGCGGCCAGGAACTCGCCGCCGCCTGTGCCCATGTCCAGCAGCGACTGCGCGCCGGGCAGCGCGGCCCGCACCCGCTGCCGGTAGTCCCACGGCAGCGGGTCTTCGGTCCAGCGGCCCGCCAGCCATGAGAAGTCCCAGCCGGAGAAGTGGGCCTTCAGGGCAGCGTCGATCAGGCGGTCGAAATCGGAAGGGGCTTCAATCATGAGCATTCAGGCCTTGGGCAAGGAAAACAACACCCGAAAACGCTCACACACCAGCGGCATGGTCTCGTCGAACTCCCGGCCGATGGCGGGCAGGGTGCGGGTGAAGAAGCGGCGGTGCGCCGCGCGCCAGGAGGCCAGGCTGCGGTCTTCCTCCCCCTCGTCACGGGCGAAGGCGGCGTCCACCTGGTCGTAGGGCTTGAGCCGCACCTGGACGGTTTCGACCACGGCCAGCGGCCGGCCGGCGCCGCTCAGGATGATGCTGAGCTGGCCCGGCTGGGGCAGCGCCTCCCCCTCAGCCTCATAGGCCCACAGCGCCGAACAGGTGGCGGTTTTGATCCCGGTCAGCACCAGCGCGGCCAGCTCGTCGGCCAGACCTGGGTTGTCGCCGAAGCTCCACGCCTCAGGCTGAGGCGGCAGCTCCTGGCCCGGCGGCAGCGTGGCCAGATAGCTTTGCCAAAAGTGGTCGATGGTAGGTTGCTCTTTCATGGGGGCAGTATACGCGGGGCGGACGAATCGGTCAACACAGCCCCTTGCCGCCGGGCCAGGCGCGCTGCGTCATCGTGTTTGGCCAACGCGAGGATGGTTGCGTTTTGGGCGATCTGTGCTACAATGTCGTCCGTGCGCGCGGCGTATGGCCCGGAGACAGATCGTGTGAGGTGTATGGCATGACAGTGCAGTTGAAACCTAGCGAGCCGGCGATCAGCCTGGTCGAATATCCTGAATCGGACGGGAGGCCTATGGCAGAAACTGACCTGCACCGTGATTTGATGTTCTACGTCATCCATCTGTTGCGGCGCTATTTCGCGGGCCAGCAGGTCTATGTCAGCGGCAATCTGTTGCTCTACTACCAGGAGGGCAACCCGCGCAAGTCGGTGGCGCCCGATTGTTTCGTGGTCTGGGGCGTCGCGCCGCATCGCCGCAACATCTACAAGCTGTGGGAAGAGGGACAGGGGCCGAAGGTGGTCTTCGAGGTGACGTCCAAGACCACCCAACGCGAGGATCAACTGCACAAGATGGGCCTCTATGCTCGCTTGGGCGTGGAGGAGTACTATCTCTATGATCCCACGGCCGACTACCTGGACCCGCCGCTGCTGGGCTATCAGCAGGCCGGCGGCGGCTTTGTGCCCATGCCGCCGCAGAATCAGGAGCTGGTGTTGGGCGGGTTGACCTTCCCGCCGGAGCCTGGCGAGCCGCCCGAATATATCAGCCCGCTGCTGGGCCTGCGCCTGGCGCTGGACGAGGAGAACGTGCTGCGCTTTTTTGACCTGGAAACGGGGCAGCGGCTGCTGACCGACGAAGAAGCGCGCGCGGAGGCCGAGGTCCAGACGCGTTTGGCTGAAGCGCGCGTGGACTACGCGGTGGAGCGGGCCGAGGTGGCCGAGGAGCGGGCCGTGACCGCCGAGGAGCGGGCCATGACCGCTGAGGAGCGGGCCATGACTGCCGAGGAGCGGGCCATGACCGCTGAGGAGCGGGCCATGACCGCCGAGGAGCGGGCTGAACGGGCTGAAGCGGAGAGCGTCCGCCTGCGCGCCGAACTGGCCCGCCTGCGCGGCCAGGATGTGACGCGCCCCTAGCGCAACGGACCCTTATCATGCGTCTGCTTGGATCGATCAGCGTCATTCTTGTGCTTCTTGTTCTCCTGGCGGCCTGCGGCAGTTTGCCGCAGCCGGTCGTGGAGCATCGCCCCGCGCCCGCCGCCGGCCAGGCCGCTCAGGTCGCCGGCGAGGCCCTGCTGGTGGAGGCCATCGACGCCGACCGGGCCGTGCAGGCAGGGACAGAAACGGTGTTCGACTTTATGGTGGTCAACGCCACCGGCCAGCCGATGCCGGTCGTCTTTGCCCTGGAGCATGCCGACGGCCAGCGCTGGCGCACGGCCTTGTGCGTGGACAAGCAGTGCCTGTTGGGCGACGGCAGCGGGAGATCGCTGACCGATCCGGTCATCCTGCCCCCCTACCTGGAGCAGGGCTTCAAGGCGCATGTGTTCGTCGACGCAGCCGCCCTGCCGGGCCAGCAAACGGGGTTGACCCTGCGCGTGGAGCCGCAGATCAGCGACGCCATGCCCCGTAGCGTCACTCTGCGCGCCCAGGTGGTTGAGCAATAGTTCGCAACTGCTCAGCCGGCGGGTGCGAACACGTGATTTCGATACGGCAGCCTACTCAATCCACGTGTTCGCAC
>JACSRL010000421.1 GCA_014879765.1 Anaerolinea sp.
AGCGGCCAGTGAATGGAATTCACCGTCTGACAGCACAAAGCCGCCTCAGCGGCTGCGGAAGTTCCCAGCGGCTGAGGCCGCTTCGTGCCGTCAGCCAGGGATTTCCAATCCCTGGGTAATTCCCAGCGGCTGAGGCCGCTTTGTGCTGTTAGCCAGGGATTTCCAATCCCTGGCCAATTCCCAGCGGCTGAGGCCGCTTCGTGCCGTCAGCCAGGGATTTCCAATCCCTGGCCAATTCCCAGCGGCTGAGGCCGCTTCGTGCCGTTAGCCAGGGATTTCCAATCCCTGGGTAATTCCCAGCGGCTGAGGCCGCTTCGTGCTGTCAGCCAGGGATTTCCAATCCCTGGGTAACTCCCAGCGGCTGAAGCCGCTTCGTGCTGTCAGCCAGGGATTTCCAATCCCTGGGTAACTCCCATGCCCCCTATCTTCTTCTCCGCCACCTGGCGCTACCTGGCTATGCTCAGCTATGAGATCGACCCGGCGGTGCTGCAACGTCACTTGCCGGCCGGCCTGGCGGTGGACACCTGGCAAGGCCGCGCCTTGGTCAGTCTGGTTGGCTTCCTCTTTCTGGACACGCGCCTGCTGGGCCTGCCCATCCCCTGGCATCGCAGCTTCGAGGAGGTCAACCTGCGCTTCTACGTGCGGCGGCGTGACCTGGGCGAGGCCGCGCCGCGCGCGGTGGCTTTCGTCAAGGAGATCGTGCCCCGGCCGGCCATCGCCTGGACCGCGCGGGCGGTCTACGGCGAGCACTATCAGGTCATGCCCATGCGCCACCAGATCGAATATGCCGCCGGCGCGCCGGCCAGCGTCGAGTATGGCTGGCGCTTGCGCGGCCGCTGGCAGCGCCTGGGCGTGCGGCCACAGGGCGTCGCGCAGCCCATGACCCCCGGTTCCGAGGCCGAGTTCATCGCCGAGCACTACTGGGGCTACGCCAGCCAGCGCGGCCGGACCGTGGAGTACCAGGTGGAGCATCCGCCGTGGCGGGTGTGGCAGGTCAGCGAGCACTGGCTGGAGTGCGACGTGGCCGCGCTGTACGGGCCAGAGTTCGCACCCTTCCTGGCCGGCCCGCCCAGCTCAGCTTTCCTGGCCGAGGGATCAGCTGTGGTGGTGCGACAAGGGCGACGGCTTTCAATTTAGCAGAAGCCTTCTGAAATTTGGACAATCTATCTGAGGTGACCTATGTTGGACTATGGACGAGAGCTGTGCGGCGATGTGGCGGTGGCCAGCCGCCGCGAGTGGCTGGTGACCAATGGCCTGGGCGGCTATGCCATGGGCACGGTGGCGGGCATGTTGAGCCGCAGCTACCACGGGCTGCTGATCGCGGCCATGGCGCCGCCAGGCGTCGCCGGCCTGCCGCCGGCCGCCCGCACCCTGCTGCTGGCCAAGCTGGACGAAACGGTCGCCTATGACGGCCGGCGCTATGTACTTTTCACCGACCAGCGGGCCGACGAGCCCAGCGCATCCGATCCCTGGATCACGCCCAAGGGCTACCGCCAGCAGGAGCGCTTTCATCTGGAGGGCACGACGCCGGTGTGGAGCTACGCGGTGGCCGATGCGCGGCTGGAGAAGCGCATCTGGATGGAGCCGGGCGCGAACACGACCTATGTGCAATACACCCTGACCCGCGCCAGCCGGCCGCTGACCATGCAGCTTGCGGCCCTGGCCACCTATCGCGACCATCACGCCACCGTGGTGCAGACCGGGACTTTCCCCTTCCAGGTCGAGGCGGTAGCGCATGGGCTGCGGCTGGCTGCGCTGGGCGCGTCTCCCTTCTATCTGTTGAGTGATAGGGCGCAGGCTGCCGCGGCGGCGGAGCCTGCCTGGCTGGCCGGCTATCATCTGGCGGTGGAGCGCTATCGCGGCCAGAAGGATCTGGAGAGCTACTGTCACGTGGCTGATTTTGCCGTCACGTTGCACGCCGGGGAGACAGTGACCTTTGTGGCCAGCACTGAGGCCGCGCCTGACCTGGAGGGCGCGGCGGCCTGGGCGCGCCGGCAAGCCTATGAGCAAGGGCTGTTGGAGATGGCGCTGCCTGGGCTGCGGCTGGAAGCGGCCGCGGATGGGCCGGCCTGGCTGGCTGGGGCCGTGCGACATTTGGCGCTGGCCGCGGATCAGTTCGTGGTCAGGCGCGAGCTGGCTCGGTCGGAGACCGGCCAGAGCGGCGAAGGGAGTGGGCTGGCTCGGTCGGAGACCGGCCAGAGCAATGAACAAGGGATGGGGACCGGCCAGAGCGGTGAAAAAGGGATGGAGACCGGCCAGAGCGGTGAAGAAGGGGCGGGGACCGGCCAGAGCAGTCTTGAGGGTAAGTCCATCATCGCTGGCTATCCCTGGTTTGGCGACTGGGGCCGCGATACGATGATTGCGCTGCCGGGCCTGACTTTGGACACCGGCCGCGCGCCGGTTGCCCGTCAGATCTTGCTGACATTCGCCCGCTCCCTGGATCAAGGCATGTTGCCCAACCGCTTTCCCGACGCGGGGGAGACGCCGGAATACAACACCATCGACGCCACCCTCTGGTATTTCGAGGCGATCCGGGCCTATCACGCAGCCACCGGCGACGACGGCCTGCTGGCCGAGCTCTACCCGGTGTTGCAGGAAATCGTGGCCTGGCACCGCCGCGGCACGCGCTACCACATCCGGCTGGACCCGGCCGATGGCCTGCTCTACGGCGGCTCGCCGGAGGTGCAGCTCACCTGGATGGATGCCAAGCTGGACGATTGGGTGGTGACGCCGCGCATCGGCAAGCCGGTGGAGATCAGCGCGCTCTGGTACAACGGGCTGCGCAGTCTGGCCAGCTTCGCCCGCCGGCTGGGCCACGCGGCCGACGCAGCCGGCTACGACACGCTGGCCGAGCAGACGCTGGCAGGCTTTCAACGCTTCTGGAGCGACGAGCTGGGCTACTGCTACGACGTGCTGGATGGCCCCGACGGCGACGACCCCGCGCTGCGGCCCAACCAGCTTTTCGCGGTCTCGCTGCACCACAGCCCGCTGAACGCGGCCCAGGCCGCGGCCGTGGTGGATGTCTGCGCCCGCCACCTGCTGACCTCCCACGGGCTGCGCAGCCTGGCGCCCGATCACCCGGAGTACGTCGGCGTCTACGGCGGCAACCGCCACACCCGCGACGCGGCCTATCACCAGGGCACCACCTGGGGCTGGCTGCTGGGCCCCTTCGTCAGCGCCCATTACCGGGTGCATCGCGATCCGGCCGCGGCGCGCGCGTTTCTGATCCCCATGCTGCAACATCTGCACAGCCACGGCGTGGGCAGCCTGAGTGAGATTTTCGACGGCGACCCACCCTTCACCCCGCGCGCCTGCCCTGCGCAGGCCTGGTCAGTGGGGGAGGTGCTGCGGGTCTGGCGGCAGGTCGCCGGATGACCCATCCTCGCTGACGAAATAGCCCAGCGCCAGGAAGGCCAGGATATAGCCCAGATAGTTCTCGTTCAGAAAGCGTGAGACGTAGAGAAAGCCCAGGAGCAGCAGGGCATAGTGCCAGCAGGCCGCGGCGATGGTGTTGCGCCGCGCCTGCCGGCCGATCAGCCAGAGCAACAGCGGCAGCGTCACGATCACTTCAGGGATCCAGAAGGGCCACGGGTCGAAGCGGCTGGCCAGTCCGCCGAAGGCCAGCACGAAGTTGCTGGCCCCCCAGCCCCAGATCTGGTAGTGAACGGCCGCACTGCCGGCTGACCAGCGCCACACGTCGTCGATCAGCGCATCGGCGTTCCACAGCAGGTAGGGGCCAACCAGCAGGGCGAAGGCGGCCAGCGCCGGCCAGCCGCGGCGCAGCATGGTCGGAATGGCGCGCGGGATGGCGCGCCAGGCGCCGATCTGATCCCGGGCCAGCAGCAGGGCAAAGAAGGGGGCCATGAACCAGGCCGTGGGCTTGCTGGCGCAGGCCAGGCCAAAGGCGAGGGAGGGAAGCCAGAAGCGGGAATGGTCAATGGTCAATGGTGAACGGCCAGTGGTCAATGGGGAAGCGCGGCGGGTGCGGGCCAGAAGCCAGAGCGCGAGAACGATCCAGGCCCAGATAAAAAGATCGTTTTGGCCGAAGATCAGGTCCAGGCCCATGATGGGGTTGAGGCCCAGCAGCATCAACAGGCCCAGCCGCCAGCGCGGCCGGCTGGCTGCTGGCGTCAGCCGTGTGGCCAGGAGCAGGGCGGTCACGAAAACCAGAAGATAGACGAAACGCTGGTCATACCAGCCCAGCAGCGCGTCGCTGGCCAGCTTGATCGGCGCGGAGAAGACGAAGGTCCAGGGCAGATAGGGGTAGTGATCCAGCGCGGTGCGGAACTCCGGCAGGCCCCAGTCGGCCATGGGGGTGGCGCGATAGTCCTCGATGTAGGGATTGCGGCCGCTGAGAAAGAAATCGACCGCGGCCTCGGTTTGCAGCACCCCGCCGTCGTGGCTGTAGCTGTGGGGCAGGTTTTCGTGGCGCAGCAGCGCCAGCTTGAGGGTGGGCAGCAGGACGGTGCAGGCGATGATCAGCCAGACCAGGGCCAGCTTGGCGCGCTGGAACCCGGCTTGAGACTGCGGCTGGCGGGGCCGGTCGGCCGCGGCCAGGTCGATCACCAGGTAGGCCAGCAGGGCGGCCAGGCTCAGCGCGGCCAGCAGCAGCGCGATGGGGTCGCCGAACCAGGGGCCGAAGGCCGCCTCGGCCTGGTCGCTGAGGATGCGGCCCAGCAGGGAATGGCGGGTGACGTTCTCGAAGTGCTCGAACAGGCTGGCCTCGGCCAGGCTGTTGATGCGCAGCCGGGCCAGTAGCAGCAGGGTCAACAAAAGCGCATCCCAGCCCGGCCGCCCCAGAGGGGGCGCGGGCTGAGATGCGCTGGTTGCGACGCGAGCAGAGGGGGCGCGGGCTGGTTCAGGGTGTTCGGCCATGGCCCCATGATACCACAACTGGCGCGGGCCGATGAACTGGCCGCGGCGACGCGCTAGAGGGCCGCCACAAAGTCGCCCTTCACCTTGCGGTGGCCGGTCTGGTCCGCGGCCTCGACCTCGCAGCGCACCCGCTGCTCGCCTTCGGCCTCGAATTTCTCGAGCACCTTGCCGCTGACGGTGATTTCGTCGCCGGGCCGGCTGATGCCGGTGAAGCGCACGCCAAAGCTGCGCACCTGGTCAGGCCGCACCCAGTTGGTGATCATCTGGCCGACAAAGCCCATGATCACCATGCCGTGGGTGATGACGCCGTTGTTGCCGCTCTCCACGCCGGCCTGATGCACGGTGTGGATGGGGTTGAAATCGCCGCTGGCGCCGCTGTAGCGCACCAACTGCACCTCGGTGATCGCCGGCTTGGTCAGGCTGGGCAGCGCGTCGCCGACGTTGATCGTGTCAAAGGTTGGTTTTGTCATGAGTCATGCCCTTGTTCTATGGGAGGCGTGATGCGTGATGCGTAACTCGTAACTCGTAACTCGTAACTCGTAATCCGGAATCGCGGGCGGTGTCTTTGAATTGCGGGAGATGCGTGGTGCGTGATGCGTGATGCGTAACTCGTGATCCGGAATCGCGGGCGGTGTCTTTGAGTTGCGGGAGATGCGTGATGCGTGATGCGTAACTCGTAACTCGTAATCCGGAATCGCGGGCGGTGTCTCTGAACTGCAGGTCACGGGTCACGTGTCACGTGTCACGGGTCACGGGTCACGGGTCACGTGTCACGATACACAGGCCATAACCGGCCAAATTTCACATCTCACACACTTCCGGTTACGGGTTACGGGTTACGTGTTACGAGTTACCACCGCACCACCATGGTCGCCCGCGCGATGGCCACCACCTCGCCGGTCTGCTTGCGGTAGGTGGCCTGGGTGCGCACCATGTCCATGGCGCCGGAGGAGCCTTCCTTGCGGTCGATGCTTTTGATTTCCAGCTCGCCGCTGATGTCGTCGCCGGGGTGGAGGACGCCGAAATACTCGTACTGCTCCTCGCCGTGCAGGATGCGCAGCACGTTGGCGCCCATCTCCTGCAAGATGCCGCGCGTCTCAGCACCGGCCGCCGTCCCGCCCCAGAAGCGGAAGAGCGTGGGGAAGGTCAGCGGCGCGACGATGTCCGGATAGCCCGCGGCCTGGGCGGCGGCCTTGTCGTGGTAGATGGGGTTGTCGTCGCCCAGGGCCATGGCCAGCTCGCGGATTTTGCTGGCATCCACCTGGTAGCGAATGGTCGGCAGCTTCTTGCCGATGTAGCTTTGATCGAGCATGGGAAGGTCCTTTCAGATCACTGTTGGCGGCTCGTATTCGCCCCATTCCTGGCGCAACACGCCGCAGATCTCGCCCAGGGTGGCGTAGGCGCGCACTGCATCCAGGATGGGGGGCATCAGGTTGCTGTCGGGGCCGGCTGGAGCTTGCGCGGTCTGGCGCAGTTTCGCCAGCGCGGCCTGCACGGCTGCGTGGTCGCGCGTCGTCTTTAGCGTCTCCAGCCGGACGTGCTGGGTGCGGTAGGTCTGCGGGTCGGGGCGGAAGATGCCCACCGGCCGCTCTTCATCGGGCGTCTGGTAGGCGTTGACGCCCACGATCACCTGCTCGCCCGATTCGATGGCCTGCTGCGCGCGCCAGGCCGAGTCGGCGATCTGCTGCTGCATCCAGCCGCTCTCGATGGCCTTGACCGAGCCGCCCAGATCCTGGATCTTGGCGATCAGGCCGCGCGCCTCGGCTTCCAGGGCGTCGGTCAGACTTTCCACGTAGTAGGAGCCGGCCAGCGGGTCGATCACCTCGGTCGCGCCGATCTCGTGGGCGATGATCTGCTGGGTGCGCAGCGCGGTGGCCTGGGCCTCCTCGGTGGGCAGGGCCAGCGCCTCATCGTAGCAGCTCAGCGCCATGCTCTGGATGCCGCCGAGGACACTGGCCAGCGCCTGGAACGCGGCGCGGGCGATGTTGTTCAGCGGCTGCTGCGCGGTCAGGGTGGCGCCGCCCGTCTGGATGTGGGTGCGCAGGGTCATGCTGGCCGGCTTGCGCGCGCCATACTGCTCTTTGAGGATGGTGGCCCACAGCCGGCGCAGGGCGCGATATTTGGCCGCCTCCTCGAAGAAATTGTTCTGCGTGTTGAAGATCCAGGAGATGCGGCCGGCGAAGTCGTCGATGGCCACGCCGCGCGCCAGCACCGCGTCCATGTAGGCCATGGCGTTGGCCACGGCAAAGCCCATCTCCTGCGCCGCGGTGCTGCCCGCGTCGCGGATGTGGTAGCCGCTGACGCTGATCGCGTTCCAGCGCGGGACCTCCCGCGCGCAGTAGGCGATGGTGTCGGCCGCCAGGCGCACGCTGGGGCCAGGCGGGAAGATGTAGGTGCCGCGGGCCACGTATTCTTTGAGGATGTCGTTTTGGATGGTGCCGGTCAGCTTGTTGGCCGGCACGCCCCGCTTCTCGCCGGCCGCGATGACCATGGCCAACAACACGCTGGCCGGCGCGTTGATGGTCATGCTGATGCTGACCTTGTCCAGCGGAATGCCCTCCAGCATGGCCTCCATGTCAGCCAGCGAGTCGATGGCCACGCCAGCCTGCCCCACCTCGCCGGCTGCCAGCGGATCGTCGCTGTCGTAGCCGATCTGCGTGGCCAGGTCGAAGGCCACGCTCAGGCCGGTCTGGCCCTGGCTGAGCAGGTACTTGAAGCGCTCGTTGGCCTCGGCCGCCGTGCCATAGCCCGCGTACTGGCGCATGGTCCAGAAGCGGCTGCGGTACATGGTGGGCTGCACGCCGCGGGTGAAGGGGTACTGGCCGGGAAAGCCCAGCATCTCCAGATACCACTGCTGGTCGGCCTCCGGCGGCGGCTGCGGGCCGGCGTCCAGCGGGGTGTGCAGACGCTGGAAGGCGTTCGTCTCCGGCCGCTCCGGCGCGCGCTCGATGGATTTGGCCAGATCGCCGGTCTGCCAGGCGACCAGAGCGGGGATGAGGGGTTGGGGATTGTTTCCTGCCATAGCAAACTCCCGTTCAATTGCCGGCGGCTGAACACCGCCGGCCGGTCAGCGCCAAAGACACTTCGCTTCACGTATTTGGCGCCAGTCGTCAAGGTCAGTCGGAAACTGTATACCTGCTGAGTACTGTGTAAATAAAGCAGTTGAGGTGCCTGGGGCTTGCGCCAAGTCTGTCATTCATGGGCGAATCGTCGCCAAAGTGCCGGGCACCGATGTAACTACTTTTTTACGCTATACTGACTAGCCGAAACATGCTTGGACCTAAGTGAGATGAATGAATCAGAGGTTGGCCACCTAACGCCGCTCCTCGATGATGGTCTGTGACACTGGCGAGCCTTGTACCTGAATCAGGGGACGAGGTAGAGACCCGACGAGTAGCTGTTCTTCTGCTGCTGGGACTCCTGGGGACTCAAACTCATAGACTGGTCCTCGCTCTCTGATCACGCCGCTCTTTTGCATTGTCTGGGGCCAGGTCAATCTGCGTGGTTGCTCATCGCCCAGTTGGTCATCAAGAACAATATGACTCATGCGATCACCGGGTAGTCATATTGACTTGTTGCCGCAGCGGCCGACACGTAAGGGGCATAGCGTGCCTGCAAGGACTGCGACGCCAGGGACACAGCCTCCTCGATCGCCGGCCGCGACAACTCGGGCCAACTGTGCAGCAATACATCGACCGAATAACCCTTGGCAAGGAACGTCAACACAGTGTCCACCGGCACGCGTGTATCCTTGAAGGTTATCTGGCCGTGACAGATCTCAGGATCGATTACGATGTACTTGCCAATATCGACTCTTTCCATGTTCAGCCTCCGAGATAAACTACTTGAGTTTAGAGTGCTCGGTTCTCGACCGAGGTAAGGCAAACCAAGCGAGACGTAGTTGCCTCACAC
>JACSRL010000632.1 GCA_014879765.1 Anaerolinea sp.
TCACTTTTTGAGTTGGACATGATGCCAGGGATCCTGTTCTAGCAGAACAACAAGACTGGGAAACCTGCATATTATCCCACTCCTGCCCCGCTTTGCCAAACCTGCTGATGATGAGAAGGCTCTGCGATCAAGCGGTGATTGTTGTAGCGAGGCAGATGTGGCACAATTCTCGCAGGCGTCTGCCATTTCGACAAGCCTCGAGAATAGTTCACCGGAGATGACCATGACCCGTTACTATCGCTGCTGGACAGAACTCCTCTTTTGCCGTATCATACAACCGTTCTACCGAAACACTGCGTAAGCCAAATAACTGCGCACCGGATCCCGGCACTTTGGCGGCGAATCGTGCTTGGCGTAAGGTCGTGGTTAAGTGCCGGATATTGAACTACTTTGTCTTAAAGAAGATTGCATGATAACTAAATACGAACCTGAATTTGAAAGCACAAAGAACGATCACCGTGCAACACATAAACCTGCCACCTATCTGGGTTGGGATCAGGTCGAGGTTACAACCCTGCCAACTTTGTCTGCGATGCTAGCGAAGATTCGCGCAAGCACCGGGCTGAGCCAAGCGAATCTTGCGCAGCTACTTGGTACATCTCTCGTCTCAGTGAATCGCTGGGAACGGGAAGCAGGTGATCCAAGTCCGGCACAGAGAGAACGCATTCACCTACTCTACGAATCTGCCCTGAAGCCATCTCACAACATTCGCCCTTACCAATTACCCGAGACCTCGTTCCAATCCAAAGGGCTACAACGACAGCCGACTTTATTTGACATTCAGCCATCTGAAGTTACCCTGACTGACGACCCACTATCCTGTATCTTCCAAAGGTTGGCCAACGGCCAAACGTTTCATCCAGATAGTACGGAAACAATTCAGGCTTTGCTTCTTGCTCATCAAACAGGTGCAAGGACAGCGACAGATCCGCCCAACACCGGAATGTCGGCTGGGAAGAACACATACACCTACGACGCGCACACCTACCATACAAAAATCCCCCCTCAAGGCATTGCTGAACTGCTGGCCCATTACTTGCCGGAAGGAAGCGGCTTGATTTTGGACGCCTTCGCCGGAAGCGGTATGACAGGCGTTGCAGCTCGAGCAACGGGCTATGATAGTATCCTCAACGAGTTATCGCCAGCCGCCTGCTTTATCGCCAACAGATTCACTAGCTCAATAGACCCGACGCTATTCGAAGCCGGTGTCAATGCAGTTCTGGATGCAACACGCGATATTCGCCGACAATTGTATACAACGAAATGCCGGGAATGTGGGCGCGACACTGAAATTCTGTACACAGTATGGTCCTACCGGGTGTTATGTAATCATTGCGAAGCCGAATTCGTATTGTGGGATCACTGTAGGAAATACGGCACACGAGTTCGGGAACACAAGATTCTCACTGAATTTCCTTGCCCTCAATGTAAAGCGACCGTAAAGAAATCGAAACTACGACGCACAAACGCTGTGCCTGTGTTGCTGGGATATAAATGCTGCCGTGGCGGGCAGCAAGAAATCACACATCCTCTTTCAGTTGAGGATGTGGTCTTGATTGAAAGAACTGAACAACATCCTCCTGTGCGGCCGGGATACTTTCCACAAACAAGGTTGCCGGATGGAATCAATCTTCGCCAGCCGGCCAGACATGGCCTAGACAGCATTGACAAGTTCTACACGTCTAGAAATTTGGCTGCCATGAGTCATATCTGGCAAGCGATTCATCGCGTCGACGATATGAATCTGGCAGCGTACCTTGCCTTTGCCTTCACCTCTCTCTACCAGCGGGTCACACGGCTGTCCGAGTTCAGATTTTGGGGCGGAAGCGGCAACTCGGCACGTTTCAATGTACCATACATCAGCAACGAGACAAATGTCTTCTTGACTTTTGAGAGAAAGGCGAAAACCATCCTCGATCACTTGCGCACCACAGCGGCGAATTACCGGGGTCATAGTATCGTTGTACGAGGATCGGCGACCGAATTGGATTATCTCCCAGATAATTCCATTGATTTGATTTTTACCGATCCACCATTTGGCGCCAACATCAACTATAGCGAAATGAACTTTCTTTGGGAATCCTGGCTTGGCACGTTCACTGATATAGCACAAGAGGCTATCATCAACAAAGTACAGGGCAAAAATGTAATGGCCTATCAGAATTTGATGACGGTTAGTATGCGAGAATGCTATCGTGTCTTGCGCCCTGGTCACTGGATGCTTCTTGTGTTTATGAATTCTTCCAAAGAAGTCTGGAACGCGCTGCGCGAGGCGGTTAATAGTGCCGGTTTCGTGATCAAGAAGGGCGATATTTTTGATAAACAACACGGCACATTCAAACAGTTCGTCAGTGAAAACACTGCTGGCTTTGATTTGGTTTTGCACTGTCAGAAGCCCATCGGACACCATGCCACATCAAACCTTGATCAAGTTGAGACTGCCGCATCAATCCGCACCTTTTGCACCCACTACAAGGAAAGTCTGCCCACACAAGTCTATCTTCACGTGGAGCGGGATGCAGAAATTGACTATCGAAAATTGTATAGTGAATGGCTATCCACCTCGCTGATTCGGCAATCTCAATTGGTTGACTTCGCTGAGTTCCGCAGAATCATGCAAGAGATTGCCGTTGTCGTGCCCGACGACAACGGACACAGAATCCAAGAGGATAAATAAAGATGCAACGACCACGCATTCTTCAAGCCTTTACGAAAGCTGAGTACGAAAAAGCTCACCAATTGCTCGCGACAAAGGTTGCGTTCATGATGGGTAGGAAATTTGAAGAAGGTGATTGGGCAGAGGTCTATTGTGGCGCTAAAGGCATCCCGACAGGTGGATGGAGCAATCTCAATATAGATGTGATTCTTGGTTGCATCGGCGTCGAACACAAGATGTTGCGCCCCCCTGGGGATAGGCCTGTCCGTAACGTGTTCGGGACGCGCTTGATGCACCCTTCGGCTACGCGTTCAATCCGAGTCGAAGATGGTGAAGCAAATGACGTAATGCGTAAGGTGCTTGTTCAATATGCTGACTTCATCGAGCAACGTCGCGAATTTGTCCAGCAACGCTGTCTACAAGATGAAGCTGACCTGAGAACTGGATGGGTACTATGGCAATCAAACCTCAAAGAATTCCTGTACTTCGAGGAAGAGACCCTCATCCCTTCACCCGACGACTTCATTGCTGAATGGCATGAAAATGAGGGACGCGGGGCGAGGAAAGGAAGCAGGAGCCTTTGGATCTATGAAAAAGATACCGGGCAGAAGAAGTACTCGGTGACAACCAGCGCGGGTGCAAAGATTCAACCCTACTTCGATGTTCCGCCAGCCAGCGACCCGAACATCTATCATTTCCGGGTACAAGGTGAGGAAATCAAACCAGGGCTGATTCGTGTATGGATTCCCGCTGCCACTGCTCGCGAACTGGAACGTCTGGCTGGAGAGCTTGCCACCGACTCACTGGACACCATAATTGCTGACTCAAAGACCAAATTAAGGGAAGCACGCCCTACCTATAGCATCAACCCAGAGGAGGCAAGCGTCATCGTCATCACAAAAGCCTCCTATGATTACCTTGAAAGATTGTTTCCCGATGCAGTCAGCGATGCGCACCGCATTCAGTTGTTCCTTGCTCAGCTGAACCGCTGATCGCAACAAAGTCTCCGCCCAAAGTGTTTTGCGCGTAACTGCTCAGGTGCCAGGCACTTTTGAGGCGATTTGCAGACAGAATTACCTCCGACGACGTTGCTGTAAACGCAGATTCAAGTGCCTGGCACCTGTGGCTGAGCAGTTACTTTTGCGCTTTGAGTCTTGCATGATTCAAACCATCTGGGTGCATTCAAAACGGGTTGAACCGACGAAACTTCGGACGGTGCCGCACCGGCCGAGTTCTGCCAGCGTAGCCCTTTGCCGTCAAGAAACTGGCATCGCTTCATCCGGCCGGCTTTGCCGGCCGAAGTCTGGGGTGTCAACTCACTTTGAACACACCCCCATGATGTTGCTGATCGCCCGGCTGATCAGGGTTTTTCGTCGGTCGCCGGCAGCAGCACGGTGAAGACCGCGCCCTGGCCGGGCGCGTTGGCCGCCTGGATCGATCCCCCGTGAGCTTCGACTAGCGCCCGTACAATCGCCAGCCCCAGGCCGGCGCCGCTCCCCGCGTGCTCGCCCGGCTGATAGGCCTGGCGGCCGCGCATCTTGTCGACGCGGTAGAAGCGGTCGAAGATCTGCTCCAGATCCTCGGCCGGGATGCCGGGGCCGCTGTCCTCGACGCGCAGCCGCACCATGCCCGGCTCGCCGTGCGCTTCGACCTTGACCGCGCCGCCGGCCGGCGTGTACTTGAGGGCATTGTCCAGCAGGTTGACGACGACGGTCTCCAGGTCGGCGACCGGCATCGACAGGGGCGGCAGGTCGTCCGGCAGGTCGGCTGTCAGGGTCTGGCCGGCCTGCTGGGCGCGCGGCGCCAGCGCCTCGACCACCTGGCGCAGCAGCGGCAGCGGCGACGCGGGCGGCGCGGCGGCCCCAGCCGCGCCGCGTTCATCCAGGCGCGACAGGTCCAGCAGGACCGCGGCCAGGCGGCCCAGCCGGTCCGCCTCCCGGTCGATCTCGGCCAGATAGCGGTCGTGTACCCGCGCGTCGTCGCCGGCGGGGCCCAGCAGCGCCTCGCTGCGCAGCTTGATGTTGGCGACAGGGGTGCGCAGCTCGTGGCTGGCGTTGGCCACGAAGGCGCGCTGCTGGGCCAGCGTCGTCTGCACCTCGCGCGCCATCTGGTTGAAGGCGATGGCCAGCTCGCCCAGCTCGTCGGGCGTCTCCACCGGCACCCGCTGCTCCAGGTCGCCGCCGGCCATGGCCAGCGCGGCCTGCTCCAGCCGGTTCAGCGGTCGCGTCAGCCGCCGGCTGAGGGCGCTGCCGGCCAGCACGGCCAGACCCAGCGCGATCAGCCCGACGCCCGCCAGGCTGGCCAGCAGCGGACGGATCGTCCCGGCGACCTGCTCGACCGGCCGGCTGATCTGCACGATGCCCAGCACGCGATCGCCCACATGGATCGGCGCGGCCGCAAAGAGGGTGTCCTTGCCGGTCAACGGGTCGACGCGCCGGCTGCGCGGCTCGACCCCCTTGAGCGCGGCCTTGATCTCCGGCTCGTCATGCTGGTCGGGCGCCTGGTCGAAGGGATAGACGCTGTCGGCCACCACCACGCCTTCGGGGTCCAGGATCGCCACCCGCGCGCCGCTGTCGCCGGCGAAGAGCCGCGCCATCTGCTGCAAGCGCTCGGCCGGCTGTTGGTGGGAGCTATCCTCGCGCTTTTTGTCCAACTTGTCGTCGTCCGAGTGCTCTTTCTCCCACTCCTTGAAGATATCGAACTCGGCCGCGTAGGCGCTGTCAGGGTCTTCCAGCGCGTTGGCGGCCAGAAACGCCTCCACCTCCAGCGCGTGGTGGGCCGCGTCCACGGCCGCCTGATAGACGACCCGGCCCACCGCGGCCATCAGCAGGAGGATGACCGCGGCGAAGATCACCCCATAGGTGAACAGGATGCGCCGCCGCAGCGAGCGCTGCCACGGCCAGCGGGCTTGCGGTAGCGTCGAGAAGGTTGCCAACTTTTCCGAAAAGTTGGCAACCTTTTGGCTCTCGCCGCCAGGCAGTTCAGCCATGGCTCGTCAGCTCATCGGCCGTCACCAGGCGATAGCCGGCGCCGCGCACGGTCAGGATCAGCCGGGGGCGCGCCGGGTCCTTTTCCAGCTTCTCCCGCAGCCAGCGGATGTGTACGTCGAGGGTGCGCGGGTTGCCGATCCACTGCTCGCCCCAGGCCCGATCGAGCAGCTCGTGGCGGTTGATGACCGCGCCGGCCGCCTGGTGCAGCGCCACCAGCAGCTCGTACTCGCGCGGCGACAGGGCGACGGGCGCGCCGCCGCGGGTGACGGCATGCCGCCGCAGGTCGATGGCGATGTCGCCCAGGCTGATCGGGCGCTCGGCGGGCGGCTCTGCCGGCGGCTGGCTGTAGGCGGCGCGGCGCAGCGCGGCATGCACGCGCGCCAGCAGCTCGCGGAAGCTGAAAGGCTTGACGATGTAGTCGTCGGCCCCCAGCTCCAGGCCCAACACCCGGTCCATCTCCTCCCCGCGCGCGGTCAGCATCAGGATCGGCACGGTGCTGGTGCGCCGCAGCTCACGGCACACCTCCCACCCTTGCAGCTTGGGCATCATCACGTCCAGCAGCACCAGGTCAGGCCGGGCGGTCTGCGCCAACGCCAGCGCCTGCTGCCCGTCTCCCGCGGTCAGCACCTGATAGCCCTCCCTCTCCAGTTGGTAGCGGAGGACGTCCACGATCATGTCGTCGTCATCGGCCAGCAGGATGCGTTCGTTGGTCATAGGTCGCTGAAACGGGGGCCACACCTGACGGCCCGCTCAGGCGGTTGCCCGCTGGCGGAAGGCCAGGATCCGGTAGAAGGTCAAAAAAAGCACGCCGCCGGCCGTGGCCAGGTAGAACGCCTGCAGCCAGGGGGCGTGGCTATCGCTGCCGATCAACACGCTGTGCAGCAGCGCGGCCCAGTAGGCGACGAAGCCCAGCATGTGAAGCTGACGCCAGCGGCGCTGGCCGATGCGGCGGCGCAACACAAAGCTGATGCTCAACAGCAGGCTCAGCCACAGGCCGATCTGGCCGGCCGCCACCAGGACCGGCTTGTAGCTGCCGGCAAAGGGCACCAGCACGGCCTGCAAAGGGAAGCTCAGGTAGCGGTCGCCCATCAGCACCAGGCCGTGAAAAGCGGCAAAGCCGATGGCCACGTTGCTGAGAAACTGGTGCGCGTCCAGCGTCAGCGGCGGCCGCAGCGCGGCCTGACCGATCTTGCTGCTGAGCAGCAGGCCCCAGACCACCGAGCCCCAGAGCAGGGCATAGGCCACCAGACCGGCCGCGCGGCTCAGATACCAGAAGGAGGTGGTTTCGCCGGCCAGGCCGCTGGCGCCCACGCCGGCGATGAAGCCGGCCACGGCCAGGCTCAGCCCCACCAGGGCGCCGAGGACCACGCCGGCCAGGCCGCGGTTATCCAGCTCAGTCGTCGTCATGGTCGCCATCCTGCTGACCGTCGCCGTTCAGCTTGCCGCCGAAGGTGGCTTGCAGGCCCCGGATCAACGCGTCCTTCTCGGCTGCGGTGAGCCGGGCCTCGGGGTGCATTATACCATAGATCGGCATCGGCATCTCGCCCTTCTGCACACTTTTAGCGGCTTCGTCGGCCTCGCGCTGCGGCCGGTTCCATTCGCTGAAGTTCAGCTTCTGGCGTCCTTCCACGGTATCGCGGTAGACCAGCCAGGAGACCGGCGCGATGTTGCTGTACCACGGCCAGGTGGTGGCGTTGCTGTGGCAGTCGCCGCAGGCTTTCATGGCCAGCTCACGGGTCTGCGGGCTGTCCCAGGCCGGCTCCTGCACCACCGGCGGGTTGGCATGGTTGCGGCCAAAGGGCACCAACTGGATCAAGAGAAAGCCGCCGACGAGCACGGCGACGACGATGAGGATGATCTTTTTCATGTTTCACGCTCCTTGTGGGTTCAAGCGCCGGCTCAGGTCGCCCACGATCTGCCATTGGCCATCGCGACCGATCAAGACGCCGGACAGGTTGTGTTGGTTCAGCCAACGCCGGGCCGCCGTGCGCCCCAGCAGGAGCGCGACTTTGGCGGCGATCTCAGCCTCGACCGCGGTGGGTGCCAGCGCGGTCACGGTATGCAGGTCGCCCTCGGCCGGCCGGCCGGTGCGCGGGTCGATCAGATGGTGCATCGGCTGGCCGCCCAGCTCCCAGCGCCGCCGGCCGACGCTGCTGGTGGCCACCGCGCCGCTGGCCAGCCGAAACGCCAGCAAATCGCGGCCCTCGTCGAAGGGGTCCTGCACGGCGATGGACCATGGTTCGCCGCCGGGGGGCGCGGTGGCCCGGATGTCGCCGCCGGCGTCGATCAACGCCGCGCCCCACGGCGCCAGCTCCTGGGCGACCTGGTCCACGGTCCAGCCTTTGCCGATGCCGCCCAGGTCGATGCCCACGCCGGCCGGCAACTGCACTGCGCCGGCCGCGGCGTCCAGCCGCACGTGACGCCAGCCCTGCGCCGTCGCAGGCTGAGCGGCGACGGGTTGAGCGTCATGGCGCGCGGCGGCCAGCAGCTCGAAACTGCGGTCGTAGCCGGCCCGGCGTAGCGCGGTCAGGATCGTCGGGTCGAACAGGCCCTGGCTCTGCGCGGCCGCGGCCAGCGCCGCGGCCAGCACGGCGAACAACAGCGGCGAGACGGGCTGCGCCGGGCCGCCGGCCGCGGCATTCAGCCGGCTGAGGCCGGAGTCCGGTCGGAACCGGCTCAGCTCGGCCTCGACCTGGGCAAACGTCCGCTCGGCGCTGACCAGGCGCGCCGCGGCCAGGGGCGAATCGGACCAGAGCCAGAACGCCACATCGCTGTTCATGGCGCGGAAGCGGTGTTGGTGCAGCATGATCGGGCGCTGCGGTCAGGAGGCCCGGGTGCGGGCCACCGGCTGGGCAAAAACGGGGCGCTGCGGCAGGGCCGGCACGAGGATCACGCGGCCATCGGTCGCTGTCACCTGAAGCGCGGCCGGCGCCGGGACGGCGATGGCCTGGCTGGCCGCCGCTTGCGCCTGGCCGGCCGAAGGCCCGTCGATCCGACCCAGGAAGGACCAACCCAGGGTCACCGCGCCCAGGCTGGCGGCCAGGATGGCGCTCTTCCAGCCGGTGGCCAGCCCGCCGCGCGCCGGCGGCCGGCGCCGCGCCTCAGTCATCGTCGCGCGCGTGGTCG
>JACSRL010000410.1 GCA_014879765.1 Anaerolinea sp.
CAGAGGATCAGATGTCACAAACTGTCGATCAGCGAGGCGTCCGCGCCGAGCGGGCGGGACGCCCAGAGGGATCACTGGTAGCCGCCGCCCAGCCCTTCCAGGTCCAGACCCTCGACGAAATCGCGGAAGACGTCCAGCCCTTCTTCGCTGGCCGAGCCGCCTTCGCGCACCGATTCGCCGCGCGCGTCCTCTTCGGGCAGGATGGCTGCGCGGTTCATCACGTGGTCAGCCACCAGCAGGGGCACCGAACAGCGCACGGCCAGGGCGATCGCGTCGCTGGGGCGCGCGTCCACCTCGACTTTGTCCCCTTCCGCGTCCAACACGATGCGCGCAAAGAAGGTGTCGTTGTTCAGATCGTTGATCATCACCCGCCGCACCTCGGCGCCCAGCAGATAGATCACCGACTTCAGCAGGTCGTGGGTCAGCGGGCGGGCCACCTCCACCCCTTGCAGCTCGATAGTGATGGCATCGGCCTCGAACGGGCCGATCCAGATGGGCAGGAAACGTTCGCCGTCGCGCTCTTTGAGCACAACGACCCGATGATTGGACATCAGACTCACGCGCACGCTGTCGATTGTCACTTCGACCATCGTTGATTCTCCTCTGGTTTCAGTAAAGGCTCACGCTGGGACGGCTTGGCGCTACGGTCGCGATTATACCACAGTCGCAATGGCGCGCAAAACAGAGATTTCAGAAGTCTGGGCGTCAAGACCCGGTTTCTATTGCCCCTATCATTTCTCTGCAACGTCGTCACGCGGTATAATGCGGCCATGCGCGTCTCTGTGATCTGCACCGTCCTCAACGAAGCCGAGGCTGTCGGCCGCCTGCTGGACAGCCTGGCCGCCCAGTCCAGGCCGCCCGACGAGGTGATCATCGTCGACGGCGGCAGCAGCGATGGCACGCCGGCCGTGGTGATGAGCCATGCCGGCCGCCTGCCGCTCAAACTCCAGGAGGCGCGCGGGGCCAACATCAGCCGCGGCCGCAACCTGGCTGTCAAGCGCGCCACCGGCGACGTGATCGCCAGCACCGACGCCGGCGTGCGGCTGGAGCCGGACTGGCTGGAGCGGCTGGTGGCGCCCTTCGTGGAGCTGGCGCCGGAGGCGCTGCGCGCAGGCTGCTATGCCGCGGCCGGCTTTTTTCAGCCCGACCCGCACGGCCCCTTCGAGCTGGCCCTGGGCGCGACCACCCTGCCGTTGGTCGACGAGATCCGGCCGGAACGCTTTTTGCCCAGCAGCCGTTCGATGGCCTTCAGCCGCGCGGCCTGGCAGTGCAGCGATGGCTACCCGGAGTGGCTGGACTACTGCGAAGACCTGTTGTTCGACTTTCGCCTGATCGAATGCTGCGGCGGCTTTGCCTGGGCGCCGGACGCGCGGGTGCATTTCCGGCCGCGGCCCACCCTGCGCAGCTTCTTCAAGCAGTACTACCGCTATGCCCGCGGCGACGGCAAGGCTGACCTGTGGCGCAAACGCCATGCCCTGCGCTATCTCACCTATCTGCTGGCGCTGCCCGCGCTGCTGGCCCTGAGTATCCTGCACCATCCCCTCTGGCTGCTGGCCCTGCTGGCCGGCGCGCTGGCCTACTGCTGGCGGCCCGTGCAACGGCTGGCGGCCCAGTGGCAGGGCTGTGGCTGGCCCCAGCGGCTGTGGGCCCTGCTGCTGATCCCGCTGCTGCGCCTGACCGGCGACGTGGCCAAGATGCTGGGCTACCCGGCCGGCCTGCGCTGGCGCCGCAAAAACCGCGCCCGCGCCGAGATCCACTGGCGACGCGCGTTCACCGATGGCCGCCGCTATGGCTGATGACGGTGACCGGTGACTGGTAAACGGTGAACGGTAAACAGTTCTCAGTCGCCGTTCACTGCCCGCGCCCCTCCGTTCATCCTTCATCCTTCATCATTCACCATGTCCCCCCTCGACCTGGCCATTGTCATCCTGAACTACAACACGCGCGAGCTGCTGCGGCGCTGCTTGCAGACGGTGTACGCCAGCCAGGGCGATTTCAGCTTTGCCGCCTGCGTGGTGGACAACGCATCGGCCGACGGCAGCGCCGAGATGGTGGCGCAGGAATTTCCCCAGGCCATCCTGATCGCCAGCCCGGTCAACGGCGGCTATCCCTACGGCAACAACCTGGGACTGCGCCATTTCGGCTGGAGCGACCAGCCCGGCGCGGGCAACCCGGCCGCCACCCCGCGCTACGCGCTGCTGCTCAACCCCGACACCGAGCTGCCCCCCACCGCCCTGGCCGACATGCTGGCCTTCATGGACGGCCGGCCGCAGTGCGGCGTGGCCGGGCCGAAGCTGGTGCGGCTGGATGGCAGCCTGGACCTGGCCTGCCGGCGCTCCTTTCCCACGCCCCAGGTCAGCCTCTACCGCATGGCCGGGCTGAGCAAGCTTTTCCCCCACAGCCCGCGCTTCGGCCGCTACAACATGACCTATCTCAGCCCCGACGTGACCACCGAGGTCGACGCGGTGGTGGGCGCGTACATGCAGGTGCGCGGCGAGGCCATTCATCAGATCGGGCTGCTGGACGAAACCTTCTTCATGTACGGCGAAGACCTGGACTGGGCCTTTCGCATCAAACAGCGCGGCTGGCAGGTGTGGTATAATGCCGCGGTGACGGTGCTGCACGTCAAGGAAGCGGCCAGCAAAAGCAGCAGCAAAGCGCGCTACGAGTTCTATCGGGCCATGCTGATCTTCTACCGCAAACATTACCAGGCCACCACCCCGCGGCTGCTGCATTGGGCCATCGTCGGCGGCATCGGCCTGCGCGGCGCGCTGGACATGGCCGGCCGCCGCTGGTCGCAGTGGCGGCGCAGCCTGCGCGGCGCACGCTCAACCGGATGACAGGCCCCCCATGAAGCGCTCACAAGTCACCCTGGTGCTGGTGCAGGTCATCTTCGACATCCTGTTTGCCGCGTTGGCCGTGGCCCTGGCCTACCGCATCACCCTGGCGCGCGATCCCAGCGTGGGCGCGGCCGGGCAGTACCTGGGGCAGATGCTGATCTATCTCAGCACCGTGATCGGCGCGATCTTCTTCAGCAAGCTCTACACCCGCAGCCGCGGCCAGCCGCGCCTGCAAGAGCTGATGGCCCTCTACCGCGCCGTCACCCTGGGATCCCTGCTGGCCGTCGCCTTTATCTCCTTCCTGCTCAAGAACATCATCGACTATCGCCGGCCCATGCTGGTGCTGGCCTGGCTGCTGACGCTGGGCCTGCTGACCCTCAGCCGCGTGCTGCACATCCAGTTGCAGCGCTGGCTGATGCGCCGCGGCGTGGGCAACAACGATGTGCTGCTGGTGGGCACCGGCGAGGTGGCGCGCATCGTCCTGCAGAAGATGCTCAACTCCCCCCAGTTGGGCTACCGGCCGGTGGGGCTGGTGGCCGTGGAGGATGGGCCGCAGAAAGTGCTGGGGCTGCCGGTGCTGGGCAAGATGGCCGACCTGCCCCGGCTGGTGGAGAAACAGCAGGTGCAGGAGGTGATCATCTGCCTGCCCGAAGCCACCCATCGCGAGCTGGTGCAGATCGTGGCCCAGTGCGAGCGCGAGCGGGTCAGCATCCGCATCTACCCCGACGTCTTCCAGATCATGGCCTCGGAGGTGAGCATCAGCGACCTGGCCGGCCTGCCGCTGCTGACCATGCGCGATGTGGCGCTGCGCGGCTGGCATTTGGCGATGAAGCGCGCGGTGGACATCGCCGGCAGCCTGGCGGCCCTGGTGCTCCTCTCGCCGCTGATGATGCTGACCGCGCTGCTGGTCAAGCTGGAATCGCCAGGGCCGGTGTTCTACGTGCAGGAGCGCATGGGGCTGGACGCCAAACCCTTTTTGATGCTCAAGTTCCGCTCCATGCGCGACGACGCCGAGCAGAAAGGGCCGGGCTGGACCACGGCCGACGACCCGCGGCGCACCCGCATCGGCACGCTGCTGCGCAAGCTCTCCATCGACGAGCTGCCCCAGTTCATCAACGTGCTGCTGGGTGACATGAGCCTGGTGGGGCCGCGGCCGGAGCGGCCGGTCTACGTGGAGCAGTTCCGCCAAAGCATCCCGCGCTACATGGATCGCCACCGCGAGAAGGCCGGCATCACCGGCTGGGCCCAGGTCAACGGCCTGCGCGGCGACACCTCCATCGCCGAGCGCACCAAATATGACCTGTGGTATATCGAGAACTGGTCGATCTGGCTCGATTTTCAGATCATGGTGCGCACTGTCCTGCGCATGTTCAGCGATCGCCAGGCGTACTGAAGTTCTGGGCAGACCACAATCTCGCCCCTGATGGACGCTCGGCCACTTCCAAAGTCTGGGATTTGAAGGATACTCCCGCATGGTTTCCCAAGCCGCCAAAGAACTCTTTGCCCTCTTCAACGCGCTCTGCGGTGGACTGTTGCTCCTGGGGCTGCTGATCTACCTGGCCCGCGCCCGCCCGCGCCGCGCGGCCGTCACCCTCTCCCTGCTGTTGCTGATCCTCGTCTGCTTCGCCAACGCGTTCATCATCTACCTCTGGCTGTAGGGGCCAAGCCTGCGGACATTCGGCGCTTCACGATCCTGGTCGCACGCCAAGCCGCAAAGAGCGCCAAGGGCAGAGTCTCTTTGCGCCTTGGCGGCTTTGCGTGCGGATGGTGAACTGTCGAAGGCTAAAGTTGTTGCTGGAAAGGCGGGGGTTTTGACTCTCAAAGCGTCTCATGGTATCATAGCTGCCGTGCAGTTTAGCACTCGCACACTGAGAGTGCTAAACAATCTCAGATCGCTGTCCGGGTACAACGGCTGCGGCTGTCGAGGAATGCTGAACAGGTGAACACGCTCAATCCGCGCCGGCAGGCTGTGCTGGCCATCGTCGTCCAGGAACACATCGCCACCGCCCAGCCCATCGGCTCCAAGATGGTGGTCGAGGAATATGGCCTCAAGGTCAGCCCCGCCACCATCCGCAACGAGATGAAGGCGCTGGAGGAGCAGGGCTTCCTGACGCATCCGCACACCTCGGCCGGCCGCGTGCCCACTGAAGAAGGCTACCGCTATTTCGTCCAGCATCTGCTGCCCGACCAGCCGCTGACGCTGGATGACCAGTTCACCATCCAGCATCTCTTCCATCAGGTAGGCCGTGAGACCGAGCAGTGGGCGCAGTTGGCGGCCGCGGTGCTGGCCCACGCCTCCCAGATGGGCGCGCTGGCCACCCCGCTGCGCTCCGACCGCTGCCGCTTCAAGCACATCGAACTGGTCGAGGTGCGCCACGGCTTGGCGCTGCTGGTGCTGGTGTTGCACCAGGGCATCGTCAGGCAGCAGATGCTCAGCCTGGATTTCCGCGTCAGCCAGGAGGAGCTGAGCCAGCTCTCCAACCAGCTCAACGATCTGTTGGCCGGGCAGACGGCCGGTGAGATCGAGGCCCGCGGGCTGGCGTTGAGCGAGTTCGGCCAACAGGTGGTTGCGATGATCCAGAGCGTGATGGCGCGCGAGGACAACCCCGGCAACGAACCAATCTACCGCGAGGGTCTGGCGCACATCCTGACGCAGCCGGAATTTCTGCTGGCTGAGGACGCCCAACAACTGGTCTCGGTGTTGGAACAGCCGCCGCTGCTGGGCTCGATCTTCGAGAACGTGCGCCAGCGGGATGGCGTGCAGATCCTGATCGGCGGCGATGGCCGCTACGAGCCGCTGCGCTCGCTGAGCCTGGTGCTCTCACGCTATGGCATACCCGACGGCGCCAGCGGCGTGCTGGGCATCGTCGGCCCCGTGCGCATGCAGTACGGCCGCACCATCCCGCTGGTGCGCTACGTGTCGCAGATGCTGAGCGCCCTGGTGGAACAGTGGTACGGCGCCTAAGGCAAAGACGTTGGATTTCTCGGAGAAATCCAACGTCTGCCCTGCGCAACCAGACAGAGCAAAATCACGTAAAGACAAAGGACAAAACCATGCGCGAGCAAGATGAACTTTTTTCCCGTCAAGACCCTTCATTCGACGAAGCGCTGGCCGACCAGCCGCCGGCCGAGATGGACGGCATCAGTTGGCAGGAACTGGTCGAATCGAACCAAGAGCAGGCCGCGGCCGATGATCCCGTCATCCAGTTGGTGCAGGAGTACAAGGAAGCCATCAAGGCGCGCGACGAGGCCGAGGACAAATATCTGCGGGCCGCGGCCGAATTCGCCAATGCCCGGCGGCGGGCCGAGCTGCGGGCCGATCACGAGGTGCGCGCGGCCAAGGAATCGATCCTGGGCGGCTTCCTGCCGGTGGTCGACGACCTGGACCGGGCGCTGCTGGCCGCCAGCGCGGCCGGCGATGCCAACTCCTGGCTGGAGGGCTTCGCCTTGATCCAGCGCAAGCTGGCCGGCATCCTGGAGCGCCAGGGGGTCACCCCCATCGCCGCCGAGGGACACTCCTTCGACCCCGCCCTGCACCAGGCCGTTATCATGGAAGCGACCGACGATGCGCCCTCCGGCGTGGTGATGCAGGAGCTGCAAAAGGGCTATCTGCTGGATGGCCGGGTGCTGCGCCCATCCATGGTCAAAGTGGCGCAATAGCACTACACCGTTGCTCCGGCTGGCAGCCGGGCAAGATCGCAGCTCCGACCGGCGGCCGGAGCTGCCAGCGACAGACAAAACAGAGAGAACAGGAGTCAATCAACGATGGCTAAAATTATCGGCATCGATCTGGGCACCACCAACTCGGTGGTGTCAGTGATGGAGCAGGGCGAACCGGTGGTCATCCCCTCCTCCGAGGGCGCACGGCTGATCCCCTCGGTGGTGGCGGTCAACCCCAAGACCGGCGAGCGGCTGGTGGGCCAGGTGGCGCGCCGCCAGGCGGTCACCAACCCGGACAACACCATCTTCTCGGTCAAGCGTCTGATGGGCCGCAAGTTCAGCGACCCGGAGGTGCAGAAGGCCATCAAGGTGCTGCCCTACAAGATCGTCGAGCGCCCCAACGGCGACGCGGCCGTGGTCATGGGCGGCAAGGACTATTCGCCCCCTGAGATCTCGGCCATGATCTTGCAGAAGATCAAGCACGACGCCGAGCAGTACCTGGGCGAGACGGTGACGCAGGCCGTGATCACCGTGCCGGCTTACTTCAACGACAGCCAGCGCCAGGCCACCAAGGACGCCGGCCGCATTGCCGGGCTGGAGGTGATGCGCATCATCAACGAGCCCACCGCCTCGGCGTTGGCCTATGGCCTGGACAAGAACGTCGAGAAGCGCATCGCGGTCTACGACCTGGGCGGCGGCACCTTCGACGTGTCGATTCTGGACGTGGGCGAGGGGGTGTTCGAGGTCAAGTCCACCAACGGCGATACCTTCCTGGGCGGCGATGACTTCGACCAGCGCATCATCAACTGGGTGGCCGACGAGTTCAAGAAGGACCAGGGCATCGACCTGCGCCAGGATCGCATGGCCTTGCAGCGCCTGAAGGAGGCGGCCGAGAAGGCCAAGATCGAGCTCTCCACCGTGATGCAGACCGAGATCAATCTGCCCTTCATCACGGCCGACGCCGGCGGCCCCAAGCATTTGCAGATGAACCTGAGCCGCAGCAAGCTGGAGCAGCTCACCGCTGACCTGGTGGAGCGCACCATGGGCCCCTGCCGCCAGGCCATCGAGGACGCCAACCTTAAGCCGGCCGACATCGCCGAGGCGGTGCTGGTGGGCGGCCAGACCCGCATGCCGGCCGTGCAGGAGGCAGTGCGCAAGTTCTTCAACCGCGAGCCGCACAAGGGGGTCAACCCCGACGAGGTGGTGGCCGTGGGCGCGGCCATCCAGGCCGGCGTGTTGGGCGGCGAGGTGCGCGATGTGCTGTTGCTGGACGTGACGCCGCTGACCCTGGGCATCGAGACCCTGGGCGGCGTGGCCACCCCCATCATCGAGCGCAACACCACCATCCCCACCCGCAAGAGCCAAGTCTTCTCCACCGCAGCCAACAACCAGACCAGCGTCGAGATCAAGGTGGTGCAGGGCGAGCGCCCCATGGCCGCCGACAACAAGCTGCTGGGCAACTTCATCCTGGACGGCATCCCGCCGGCCCCGCGCGGCATGCCGCAGATCGAGGTCGCCTTCGACCTGGACGCCGACGGCATTCTGCACGTCAACGCCAAGGACAAGGCCACCGGTCGCGAGCAGAGCATCCGCATCACCGCCTCCAGCGGCCTGAGCAAGAGCGAGATCGACCGCATGGTCAAGGATGCGGCCGCGCACAAGGCCGAGGACCAGCGGCGCCGCGAGGAGGTGGAGGCCCGCAACCAGGCCGACAGCGCGGTCTTCCAGGTGGAGAAATTCGTGGCCGACACCCCCAACCTGGCGGCCGAGGCCAAGTCAGAGTTGGAGGGCAAGATCGCGGCCGTGCGTTCGGCCATGCAGGACTCCGACCCGGCCCGCATGAAGAGCACCACCGACGAGCTGATGAACGCCTGGCAGAACGTGGGCGCGCAGATGCACCAGGCCTACCAGCAGCAGCCCGGCGACGACCAGACCCCGCCCCCGCCTCCGCCCCCCGGCGGCGACGACGACGTGGTAGAAGGTGAATTCCGCGAGGCATAAGCCGCCCACACCCTGCCGCTCTGGCCGGTCTCCGACCGAGCCAGCCCGCACCCTACCGCCGCTCTGGCCGGTCTTCGACCGAGCCAGCCCAGTTGCCCGAAACAAAGTCCCGCACCGAACCGGTGCGGGACTTTTTCATCTCATCGTACACAAGTGATCACAAGGCGTCTCGCCGGGCCAGATGCGAGTCAACTCCCAAAGCCGGGCGAGGACGCCCTGAAGATCGTGGCAATGGATACTCCGACCGAGCCAGCCCAGTTGCT
>JACSRL010000240.1 GCA_014879765.1 Anaerolinea sp.
CGTTGCGCAGACGAAAACCATGTCCGCACGAGAAAAACCCGGTTTCTGTACGACTGGCTGAGCAGTTACTTCACAGCTTTTAATTGGCAGCGACTATGCAGGACTTTCTTCAGATCGACAGTCTACCGCAGAATCTGGCCTATCTGCTCTACAGTACCAGGCAGATGGAGACCGTGCTTGACTTGCTGTTGGTGTCTTTGACCTATTTCCTGATCCTGGTGTTGATCCGGCGCTCTCAGGCCGCGGTGCTGCTGCGCGGGGTGTTGATTCTGGCGCTGGTGGCCGTGGCGGTCTCTGCCCTCTTCCAACTGCCCACCTTCACCTACATGCTGCGCGCCGCGTTGATCATCAGCCTGATCACCACCCCGTTGATCTTCCAGCCGGAGCTGCGCCGCGGGCTGGAACGGCTGGGGCGTACCTTGGGTTTCTTGCAGATCCGGCCCACCGAGCTGGTGCATCGCGTGGTGCCTACCCTGCTGCGCCTGGCCGGCGACCTGTCCGAACGCCGAACGGGCGGCTTGATCGTCCTGGAGGGCACCTCCAATCTGACCGATGTGATCAGCACCGGCGTCCAGTTGAACGCCGATGTCTCCTCTGACCTGCTGGAGGCGATCTTTCAGGACAAGGGGCCGCTGCACGACGGCGCGGTGATCATTCGCGAGGATCAGATCATCGCCGCGGCCACTGTGTTGCCGCTGAGCGAGGCGCCGCTGCCGGCCGGCATGCACCAGGGCACCCGTCACCGCGCCGCGCTGGGCATCAGCGAGGTCAGCGACGCCCTGGCCCTGGTCATCTCCGAGGAGACCGGCGACATCTCGGTGGCCGTCGATGGCCAACTGCACCGCAAGCTGGACACCACCGATCTGCGCGATTACCTGCACAGCTTCTACGACCCTTTGCAGTCGCAGTCCAAGGGCGTGCGCCAGTGGCTCACCCTGAGCCATTGGCGTGGCCGCTCCCGCCGCTCCAAGACCAACCCGCGGGCGCGCATGATGCGCCTGATCAGCATCATCTCCACGGCGCTGCTGGCGCTGATGCTGGCTGTGGCCACCTGGCTGGTGGTCGCCGAGCAGGTCAACCCCCCGCAGACGGTGCGCATCGACAACATTCCCCTGCGCACCACCGGCCTGAGCCAGGACCTGCTGGTCGTCGGCAACGTGCCGGCGGTCGTCTCAGCGGTGGTTCAAGCGCCGCAGACCATCGCAGTGGATCTGTCGCCGCAAAGCCTGCGCGCCACCATCGACCTCAAGAATCTCGACGCCGACGTGCATCGGGTGCCGGTGGACATCCGGCCTGTCGATGAACAGGTGCGCGTGCTCACCCGAGAGCCAGGGGCCCTGGATCTGGAGCTGCAGCCGCGCGCCACACGCACGCTGACCGTCTCCCTGGTGGTGCCCGATCGGGAGAGTCTGCCTTTCTCGTATGAGATCAACGGTTCGCCCACCGTCACGCCGGCGCTGGTCACGGTGTCCGGCCCGGCCGAGGTCGTCGAGGCGGTGCAGCGCGCCGAGGTGAGCGTGTCGCTGCGCGGCGCGCGCAGCACCATCAATGAGGAGCGGCCGGTGGTGTTGCGCGACCAGGAGGGACACCTGGTAAGCGGCGCCCTCATCGATCCTGACGACGTGCAGGTGACGGTGCCCATCAGCCAGCGCTTCAACACGCGCGATGCCGCGGTACACGTGGTGATCACCGGCACGGTCGCGCCCGGCTACTGGATCAGCAACATCAACGTCGAACCCAAGACCGTCACACTGCTGGGCCCCCCCAGCACCCTGGAGCAGATCGGCGGCTTCGTCGACACGGTGCCGGTGGATGTGACCGGCGCGGCCGGCGACATCGTGCGCCGGGTGCCGTTGGCCCCCCCGACCGGCGTCAGCGCGCTCAACGAGCGCGGGGTCAGCGAAGGAAGCGTGGAGGCGCGCATCACCGTGGTGCCGCAGCTCAGCAATCTGCGCCTTACGCTGCCGGTGGAGGTGACCGGCGCCCAGCCCAACGACACGGTCAGCAACAGCCCGGCCTTTGTGGACGTGCTGCTCTCCGGCCCGCTGCCGGTGCTGAACCAGGTGAACGCCGACATCAAGCTGGTGCGCGTGCTGGCCGACGTGACCGGGCTGGAGCCAGGCGCTCACGAGATCACGCCCACGTTGATCGTGCCGGAGGGGCTGCGCTCCACCGTGGTGCCCGGCACGATCCAGGTCAGGATCGAGCGCCCCGCGTCCAGTCCCACCCCCAAACCCTAGAATGCCCAGACTTCGGAAGTGGCCGGGCCCCCAGCCGCTTCAGCACGAATGCCGGCCACTTCCGAAGTCTTTCTGTCACTCTGCTATGCGTATCCTGATCGACGCGACCCCTTTGCAGACCGGCCACCGGACGCGGGGGATCGGCACCTACACCCGCGAGCTGCTCAAGGCGCTGTTGGCGCTGGACCGCACCAACGACTACCTGCTGTTGGCGCACGGGGAGGAGCACGCCAGCAGCCCGGCGCTGGCCGAGCTGGGGCCGCTGCCGGCCAACGCCAGCCTGGTGCGGCTGCCCAGGCCCCCGCTGGGACGGCTGGCCGCCTTTGCCAGCCACCAACTGGCGTTGCCGGCCCTGTTGCGCGGGCAGCGCGCCGATCTGTTCCATGCCCCCGGCTTCGTGGCGGCCTTCAGCGTGCCCGGCGTGCCCTGGCATTGCCCGCTCCCCCTGGTGGTCACCCTGCACGATTTCATCCCGCTGCATCTGCCCGCGCTGTTCAACGACAAGACCATCAATCGGGTCTGGTATCGCCAGCAGATGCGACTGGCCAGCCGCGCCAGCCGCCTGATCTGCGTCAGCCAGGCCACCCGCCAGGATGCCATGCGCTTTCTCGGCGCGCCGGCTGAGCGTTGCGCCGTGATCTACGAAGGGGTGGACCGGACGGTCTTTCACGCCGCGCCGCCCGACCAGCCCCCGGCCAGCTCGCCCTACGTGCTCTTCGTGGGGGGCGACTATCCCAACAAGAACCGGCCCGCGGCGCTGGCTGCCTTCGCCCGGCTGACCCAGGCCACAACTCTGCCCCATCACCTGGTGCTGGTGGGCCGGGATGACGCGCCGGCGGAGGCGCTGGCGCAGACCGCGCCAGGGCTCGATCTGCGCCGCGTGCGGCGGGTGCAGGAGGCCAGCCAGGCCGAGCTGGCGCGTCTCTACCGCCAGGCTGACCTCTTTCTCTTTCCCTCCACCTGCGAAGGCTTCGGCCTGCCGCTGCTGGAGGCCATGGCCAGCGGCGCGCCGGTGGTGGCCAGCACCGCCAGCTCGCTGCCCGAGGTGGCCGGCCCCGCCGCGCTGCTGGTGGATCCCCACGACGTGGCCGGCCTGGCCGCGGCCATGCTGCACGCGCTGGCCGATCGGGCGCTGCACGCCCGGCTGCGGGCCGCGGGCCTGGCCCGGGCCGCCCAGTTCACCTGGCAGGCCGCCGCCGAACAGACCCTGGCGGTCTATGGCCGCGCGGCGCGCTAGATGCCGGCCGGTGTGAGCACGTGGATTGAGTAGGCCGCCGTACCGAAATCCACGTGCTCACACCCGCCGGCGTGCCAAACGTTGGTTTCGATACGCCGCAGACGGCTGCTCTAACCGCGCTGGCCGGTCTCCGACCGAGCCAGCCCACCATGTGATTCCTGGGCGGCCATTTATACTCCCGTCGTAACTGCTCAGCCAGTCGTACAGAAACCGGGTTTTTCTCGTGCGCTAACCGCTCTGGCCGGTCTCCGACCGAGCCAGCCCACCATGTGATTCCTGGACGGCCATTTATACTCCCGTCCTGCTTTTTTGCCACTGGCTGGCGTGGTGTTATACTGGCGGGTCTGTGCGTTAGCACACAACCCAATTCTGACCGGAGAGAGCCTTTGCTCGCCTTATCGTTGCTGCACGCCGTGACGGCCATCACCCTGGCCATCTACGGCGCCAATGCCTTGCTGATGACGCTGCTTTACCTGCGGCGACGGCGCCAGACGCCGCCCGTCCCGCCCGAGCCGGCCCAGTGGCCCCTGGTCACCGTGCAGGCGCCCATCTTCAACGAGCTGCACGTGGTGGAGCGCCTGATCCAGGCGCTGGCCGCGCTGGACTACCCGCCCGACCGCTTGCAGATCCAGTTGCTGGACGATTCCACCGACGAGACCACCGCCCTGGCCGCGGCCTGCATCGAGCGCCAGCGCGGCCAGGGGCCGGCCATAGAGCTGCTGCACCGCCAGAAGCGGCCGGGCTTCAAGGCCGGCGCGCTGGCCGCGGCCATGCCCCAGGTGCGCGGCGAGGTGATCGCCATCTTTGACGCGGACTTCGTGCCCGCGCCCGATTTCCTGCGCCGCACCGTGCCCTACCTGCTGGCCGATCCGGCAATCGGCTTTCTCCAGACCCGCTGGTCACACCTGAACGCCGGCTATTCGCTGTTGACGCGCATGCAGGCGCTGGCGCTGGACGGCCATTTCGTGGTGGAGCAGACGGCGCGCCAGCGCAGCGGCTGGCTCTTTGGCTTCAACGGCACGGCCGGCCTCTGGCGGCGGACGTGCATCGACGACGCGGGCGGCTGGCAGAGCGACACGCTGTGCGAGGATCTGGACCTGAGCTACCGGGCCCAACTGCGCGGCTGGCGTGGGATCTACCTGCCCGACGTGGACGCGCCGGCCGAGATCCCGCCGCAACTGGCCGCGCTCAAACGGCAGCAGGGCCGCTGGGCCACCGGCTCGATCCAGGCCTTCCGCAAGCTGGCGCTGCCGGTGGCGTGCAGCCCGCGGCCGCTGAGCCACAAGATCGAAGGGCTGATCCACCTGGGCGCGTATTTTTGCCACCCGCTGATGGTGCTGTTGCTGCTGCTCACCCTGCCGCTGCTCTGGTTCGGCGACACCGCGGCCAATCCCCTGCGCTGGCTGTTGGCCTATCTGGGCCTGGCCAGCGTTGGGCCGCCCCTGCTCTACACCGTTTCCCAGTGGGAGCTGCAGCGCGGCCAGGGTTGGCTGCGCCGGTTGGCTGCGCTGCCTTTGCTGGTGCTGATGGGCACCGGCCTGGCTGTGAGCAACACGGCCGCGGTGGCGGCCGGCCTCTCCAACCGGCCGGTGGCCTTCCGCCGCACCCCCAAATTTCACGTGCAGGATCGCCGTGACCTGTGGCGCAACAAACGCTATGCCCTGCCGCTGAGCTGGCTGGTGCTGGGCGAGGCCTTCCTCACCGGCTACGCGCTGCTCACCGTGGCGGTGGCGCTGTGGCGCGGCCATTATTACGCCGCGCCCTTCCTGCTGCTCTATGTGGGCGGCTTCGGCATGATGGTGGTGGTGGGCATCGTGCAGGGCTGGCAGCGGCAGCCCCCGCGCCGCCGCATGAGGAAGCAGCCGCGTCCGGCCGCCGTGGTGGAATAAACTCAGCAGTCAGCGATTCGCCCTCTCACGCAAATCCGCCAAGCCCGTCCTGAGACCGTCAAAGGAAACGCCAAGAACTTCTGCCGCAACTGCTCAGCCAGTCGTACAGAAACCGGGTTTTTCTCGTAAAAAACCCGGTTTCTGATGCCATGCCTGAACAGTTACCCTCTGCCCTTTGCGCTCTTTGCGCCTTTGCGTGAGACGAGAATCGTGCCGTGCTGAAGTCGATCTAGCTCTCGTCCTCCACAGCCCCGACCGCGGGCTTTTCGATCACCGCGATGGGCTTCTCGCCGCGCGGCAGCACGAACGGCTCCGCCGGCGTTTCGCCCTGCATCACCAGCTCGCCGCGCAGGAACGCGCCTTCGTCCAGCAGGAAGGAGGCCACCTTGATCACCCCCCAGGCGCGGCCGCCCTCCAACAGCTCAACCCGCTGCGCGTCGATCTCGCCGTTGAACGCGCCGGAGATGGAGACGGTGCGTGCCTTGATGGTGGCCATCACCTTGGCGCCGGGGCCGATGATCACGTTGCCCAGCGTCTCCAGCTCGCCCCCCTCCATCACGCCCTCGATGCGGATGCTGCCGTCGCAGCGCAGGTTGCCGCTGAAGGTCGCCCGCGGGCCAAGGCTGACGTCGATCACGTCGGGGTCGGGTCTTCGCTCTTTGCTGAACATGCTATCTCACCTTTCCATTGCCGTTGACGGCAACCGGCGTCAGGCCGCGCGCCTTGCCGATGGCGGTCTGTTCCTCTTCGGTCAAAGTGGAGGTCGATTGCCAGGCCACCAGCGGCTTGGCGTAGACACGCGTGCCCTCGCGCGCGTGCAGGCTGTTGACGATCGCGCCGTTGCCGTCGTGGTCGGCCAGCGCCAGCACAAAGGATTGGTCGCCGCCGGTGTGGCTGAAGGGGTTGTAGCGCAGCAGGCCCACATGTTGCACGTGGCTGGCGCTCAGCCGCTCGGCCTGGCGGACGATCTCCAGCGCGGCCGCGGCCTGCTCGCGCGCGGCCCGCACATTGTCCAGATGGCCGGCCAGCACCTGCTCCAGGCTGCCGCCCTGGGTGTCGAAGGTCAACGCCTGATACTGTGCGCTCAGGCTGCGCAACTGCCGCTGTTGGCGGAAGGCCCAAACCAACGCGGCCGCGGCCACGGCCAACGCGATCAGCGCCACATAGGGCGCAACCAGATCTAACCACTGATACAAGACTGCAATCTCCTCGAAAAACGTTGCCGGGCAGCTCGACGCGCCGGCTCAGTTGGTGTGATAGTCCAGCTCGATGTTGCCCTGGCGTGCGATGCGCAGCAGCGGCGGCTCCACCGCGTCGTGCGGCCGTTGCAGCAGCGGGCTGATGGAACGCCGCGTCCAGATGCGATAGATGGTGTCGGCCAACAGCGGCGCGATCGACCGGACCACCACCTTGGGGTGCTGCTTCTCCGGCGGCACCGGGATGGTGTTGGTCACCACCAGTTGCTTGATGTAGTCGAACTTGTCCAGCCGCTCCAGCGCGCTGGGCAACAGCACCGGATGGGTGATGGCCAGGTAGATCTCCGGTCGGGCGCCGGCCTCGATCAGCCCCTCCAACTGGGTCAAGATGCTGCCGCCGGCGATCAGGTCGTCGATCACGATGGGGATCTTGTCCTTGATGTCGCCCACCACGTGGGTGGTGCGCACCGAGTCGAAGCCCTCGCGGCGCTTGTGCATCAACACCAGCGGCAGGCGCAGCGTCTCGGCAAAGCGACTGGCCAGCTTGGTGCGGCCCACGTCGGGCGAAACCACCACCGCGTCGCGGAACTTGGGATCGTTCTCGAAGTGCGCCGCCAGCACCGTGCGCGCGGAGAGCGGATCGACCGGAATGTCGAAGAACCCCTGGGTCGCCTCGGCGTGGATATCCACGTAGATCAGGCGGCTGGCGCCCAGCATTTCGATCATGCGCGCGGCCACGCGCGCGCTGATCGCCTCGCGGCCCACGGCCATGCGTTCCTGGCGGCCATAGGGAAAATAGGGCACCACCAGGGTGATGCTGTGTACCGAGGCCCGGCGGAAGGCGTCGATGTAGAGCAGCAGCTCCATCAGGTTGTCGTTGACCGGCGCACAGCCCGGTTGGATCAGAAAGACATCGTCGCCGCGCACCAATTCGTTGATCTGAACGTGGATCTCGCTGTCGGCCAGGTGGGTGGTCGTGCAGTTTCCCAGGTCCTGCTTCAGAATCGCGGCCATCTCGTTGGCCAGGGGCCGATTGGCGCTGCCGCTAAACAGCCGAAGTGGATAATCGGGCATGCAAGCACCTCGTGAAAAAGAGTTCGCCAGTCGTCATCTGGGGCAACCGTGGCCCTCAGACGGCGGTCTGAGAAATCTGTCGGCGCAACTTCATCGCTGCCCGATTATATGTTATCATCCCGCCGCGGTCAATTCCATGCCGGAGCAAGCAACTGTGAACCCAAAACTGTTGGTAGCCACCCACAATCAGGGCAAGGTGCGCGAGTACCGCGCCTTGCTGGCCGACCTGCCCCTGGAGGTCACCTGGCTGGACGCCGAGGGCGTCACCTTCGAGGCCGCGGAGACGGGCCAGACTTTCGCTGAAAACGCGCGGATGAAGGCGCGCGCCTACGCTGCGCACACCGGTTTGTTGACCTGGGCCGACGACTCGGGGCTGGAGGTGGACGCGCTGGGCGGCGCGCCCGGCGTGCTCTCGGCCCGCTACGGCGCACCTGCCGCGCGCAGCGACGGCGAGCGCTATCGTCTGCTGTTGGAGCAGTTGGAGGGGGTGCCCGAGGCCGAACGCAGCGCCCGCTTCCGCTGCGTGGTCGCCATCGCCTGGCCCGATGGCCGGGTCGTCACGACCGACGGGGTCTGCGAGGGCCGCATCGCGTTCGCGCCGCGTGGGACGCAGGGCTTCGGCTACGACCCCATTTTTCTGGTGGCCGACTGCGACTACCAGCAAACCATGGCCGAGCTGGCCCCGGCGCTGAAGAATCAGCTCAGCCACCGTGGCCGGGCGGCGTTGGCAGCCAGGGAGGCGCTGGCGCGTTCGGTCTGATAAAGGGCGCAGCGCGCTGGCGCCAGAGCCTCAGCCTGTACCCAACCCCACGGCGATTTGCGCATCCGCGGTTTCGTGCTATAATCCCTCGCAACGCTGCCCCCGTGGTGGAATTGGCATACACGGCAGGTTGAGGGCCTGTGCCCGTACGGGCGTGTCCGTTCGAGTCGGACCGGGGGCACCATCCGACACGACTGATAGCCAGCGAAATGAAGCCGGGAAAGGCCCCATGCCTTTCCCGGCTTCATCTCATATGGGCAACTGCTCAGGCGCCCCACCGCGCCGTGGCATCCATCGTAGGGGCGGGGTCTCCCCGCCCTGAGGCATACGGCACAGAGAATC
>JACSRL010000358.1 GCA_014879765.1 Anaerolinea sp.
CGGGCGGGACGCCCTTTCGATCGTGGTGGAGTAGGATGTGCTTCACACGTCATCCTTCGCACAGCCTTTGCGGAAGGGGTTTTTGCCTGCGTTCACCCCTTGACACAGAACAGTTGTTCTGGTATAATCTTTCTTACTAGAACAACCGTTCTATTACTCTCCCTCTTGGGTGGCTGAACCCTGGATTAGCTGTGGCACGAAAGGAACATCAGATGCGGCGCGCCGCCCCGTAGAGCAACTGGCCTTCCACCAGGAGTTCCCTATGCGCAGGCGGCAACTAGAAATGCAATCGGATCGGATCGAGGCTGTGCTGGCATCGCACAGGGTGCCTGGCCGGGTTTGGGGCGCCACCATCACCCCGCGCTTCATCCGTTTTCAGGTGACCACAGCCACCGGCACCCGCGTCAACAAGGTTTCCACCCTGTCAGAGGAGATCGCGCTCTCCCTGGGGGTACGCTCGGCGCGCGTCTATCGCCAGAACGGGGCGATCCAGGTGGAGGTGCCGCGCGAGCGGCCTGAAGCGGTGCGCCTGTTGCCCCTCTGCCAGCGCATCGGCCAGGCGCCGCCGCTGACGGCCGTGCTGGGGCTGGACGAGGAGGGCACGCCGCTGCTGCTGCGGCTGCCCAGCCCCGACGTGGTGCATGTGCTGGTGGCCGGCGCCACCGGCTCAGGCAAGACCGCGCTGGCCCGTTCGCTGTTGCTCTCCCTGGCCTTCTACAACTCTCCCGACACCCTGCGGCTGGCATTGATCGACCCGAAAGGCCGCGGCTTCCAGCCGCTGGCCGGCCTGCCCCACGTCATCGGCCGGGTGGCAGCCGGTCCGGAGAGCGGCGGCAAGGCGTTGGCCTGGCTGGTGAAGGAGATGGAGCGCCGCGACGCGGTCGGCCTCAGCAGCCCCACCATCGTGGCTGCGGTGGATGAGCTGGCCGATCTGCTGGTCACCGGCGGCAAGGCGGTGGAGCTGGCGCTGATCCGGCTGGCGCAGCGCGGCCGGGAGGCCGGCGTCCACCTGGTGGCCTGCACCCAGAAGCCCTCGGCCGAGCTGGTCAGCGGCCTGTTGAAGGCCAATTTCCCCGTGCGGCTGGTGGGCGCGGTCTCCAGCCCGGAGGATGCCAAGGTCGCCTCGGGCATCGCCGCGACTGGAGCCGAAAAGCTGCTGGGGCGCGGCGATTTCCTGCTGGTGGCCAAGGGGGAGGTGTTGCGCTTCCAGGCAGCCTACGCCGCCGAGGAAGAGCTGGCCCAGACTGTGCAGCATCTGCGCGCGCAGTACGACCACCCGCTGGCAGGCGCCATCGAGGCGCCGCCCAGCCAGACCAAGTAACCGCCAGGAAACGGCAGACCGGCTTGGCCAGCCCCTTTTGAGATGCTGCGCAAAGACCGGCCAAAGCATCAACAAATTTCTTGCGGATACCAAGGAGCGCTCCCCATGCGACGCCTGATTGCCTTCAGCCTGCTGGCCGGAATCGTCACCCTGGCCGTCATCATCGGACAACGCCTGAGCACCGACGCCATGGCCGTCATGGCCGGCGTGGTCTTCGGCGTGGCCGCCAGCATCCCCACCAGCCTGTTGATCGTGCTGGCCGCGCGCGGCAGCCGTCGCGTCGAGCCGCCCTATCGCCGCGATGACTACCAGCCGAGCCCGCCCGCGCCGCAGATCTACGTGGTCAGCCCCGGCCAACTGCCGGCGCTGCCCGGCCAGGGCACCGGCGCGCAGTCCGTCCTGCCACAGCCGCCGGGCGGCTATTTCATGGCCGAGCCGGCCCGCCGCTACAAGGTCGTCGGCGACGCCGAATACTGGCTGGACGAAGTCGATACCCAACGTTGGGAATGAACCAGGAGAAAAATCATGCAGATTGGCAAGAATGAACGCATCAACCTGTTGGGGCGCAGCCACGGCTACTTTCCGGCCGCCTTTCGCTGGCGCGGCCGGCGCTTCGATGTGGCTGCGGTGGAGAAATGCTGGATGGAGCGGCGTCCGGTCGCGCGGCGGCTCTTCCGGGTGCGCTGCGCCGACGGCGTCTTCGTGTTGGAGCAATCGATGGCCGACGACACCTGGCAGGTGAGCCGCTGGCCGCTGGCGCTGCTGCTGCCGCGGCCCAAATCTGGCGCGACTGCGCGCTTCCCCCTGCCGCGCCGCCAGCGCCGTCCGGCCCGCCCGACGCCGGCGCCCCTGGCCCCGGGCCGGGGCCAGCGCAGCCCAGCCGGGTCGCCGGCGGCCCAACGGGGCGGCGCGATGGGCAGCGCCGTCAGCGGCTGATCATCGCGGCCAGCGGCGGGCCGAAAATAGCGGCCGCCACCCCCAGCGCCCCCAGCACGGCCAAGAGCAGCGCGCCGGCCGCGCAGTCCTTGGCGATGCGCGCCAGCTCGTGATAGTCAGGGGAGACGAGATCCACCAGCGCCTCGATCGCGCTGTTGACCGCCTCCAAGGCCAGGATGGTCGCGATGGTGAGCGCCAGCACAGCCCATTCCAGCGGCTGGACGCGCAGCCAGAGACCGGCGGCAATGACCACCAGCGCCGCGGCCAGCTCGATCCAGGTGTTGCGCTGCGTGCGAACCGTGTAGATCACCCCGTGCAGAGCGGCGGTGAACGAATGCCAGCGGTTGCGACTTTTCATGCCGGCGCGGGCAGCGAGGCGAGGATTTCCCCCTGGAGTTGCCACATGGCAGCCTCCTCCTCCGGGCTGGCGTGGTCGTAGCCCAACAGGTGCAGGACGCCATGAACGGCCAGCAGGCTGAGCTCATCCCCCACGCTGTGGCCCGCGGCCGCGGCCTGGCGCTGGGCGGTGGGGAAGGAGATGATCACGTCGCCCAGGAAATTGAGCATCTCCGGTGCGGTCACGAACTGCCCGGCCCCCGCGCTCTCCTCGCGCGCGGCGAAGGAGAGCACGTCGGTGGGCGCGTCGATGCCGCGATAGGCCAGGTTCAGTTGCTGCAGCAGTTCATCGTCGCTGATGACCAACGAGACCTCGCCGCCGGCGGCGTCGCAACGCTGCAAGGTGGCCGTGGCCAGTTGGCGCAGCCGCTCGGCCGGGGTCTCACTTTCATAGGCGGGATCGATCTGCACGTCGATGTCAGGCTGCGGCGGCGGACTGGGATGGGGCGGCGTCATCGGGCTTTGTCTCCGGTATCTGGGGTATGGTGGGGGCTTCACCGCCGGCCAGCGGCGGCGTGGGCGTGGCGGTCTCAGGATAGACGATGCGGGCATGGTGCGCGCCTTGCAACGACTGGACGAAGATGCGCCGTGTGGTCTCCAGGTCGCTGAGGGTGAGGGGAGACTGCGAGAGTTCCCCTTCGACCAGCTTCTGGTTGATGATCTTGCGCACCAGCTCATCGATGGCGGCCTGGGTCTCCGGGCGCATGGCGCGCACCGCGCTCTCGCAGCTATCGGCCAGCATGACCAAGGCGGTCTCGCGGCTGCTGGGCCGGGGACCTGGATAGCGAAAATCCTTCTCGGCCACCGGCTCCGGCGCGGCCGCCTTCTGCGCCTCGTGGTAGAAGACGCGCACCAGGCCGGTGCCCTGATGCTCCATGATGAAATCACGCACGCGGTGGGGCAGCTTATGACGCCGCGCCATCTCATCGCCATCCTTGACGTGGTTGATGATGATCCTGGCGCTGGACCAGGGCTCCAGTTGGCTGTGCGGGTCGATGCCCTGCATGCGATTCTCCACGAAGAAGTAGGGGCGGTTGATCTTGCCCACGTCGTGGTAGTAGGCGCCCACACGGGTGAGAAACGCGTCCGCGCCGATGGCCTCAGCGGCCTGCTCGGCCAGGTTGCTCACCAACAGCGAATGGTGGTAGGTGCCTGGCGCCTTGGTGACCAGCTCGCGCAGCAGGGGATGGTTGGGGCGGGCCAGCTCCATCAGCCGCAGCGGCGTGGCGATGTCGAAGATGGCGCCCAGCAGATAGAAGCCGATCAGCGTGATGCTGGCCGCCACCGCGCCGTTGGCCAGGCTGGCGACGGTCAACTGGATGGCGCCGGTCAGGTCGACGCTGCGGCTGAGGGGCAGGTTGAAGGCCCACAGCAGCGCCAGGCTGACCATGCTGACGGCTGCGCCGGCTGCGCCGAAGGCGCTGATGCGCTCCCCCCGGCGCAGCGCCAGAGTGCCCACCAGCCCGGTCAACATGGAATAGACCACCAGATCGACGTTGCCGTTGCTGAGATAGGCGATCATGACGCCGAAATAGACCGCGGTCAACAGCGCCATGGGCAGGCTGAGCAGGGTGCCGACCAGCATGGTGGCCGCGGCCAGGGGGAAGAGATAGGGCAGCACCGTGCGGCCAGGGATCATGAACTTGGCCAGGAGGAGAAAGGCCAGCAGCAGCGCCACCAGCAGCCCCACGTTCTTGACCGTTGTCGTCTCGGTCGTGGTGGGGCTGAAGGCGTAGAGGCCGAAAAGCGCCGCCAGCACGCAGGCGATGATCATCGCGGTGGCCAGCCGCCACCACTCCCATTTCGGCTGGTTCAGCCCCAGCGCCTGCAAGGCTTCGATGTGGCGCGCGGTGACCAGGTCGCCGGTGCGGATGATGATCTCCCCTTCCTCGTAGCGTTCGATCTGCGGGGCCACGGCCGCGCGCGCCTCGGCGCGCAACGCCTGGGTTCGTTCCTGGTTGAGGATGGTGTTGGGCTTGGTGAGCGCACGCACCAGCGCGATGGCCAGGCGCGCCTCCCCCTCGTCCACCAGATCCACGAAGGAGGGCGCCTGGCGGCGGACAGCGGCCAGTTGACTGTCGCGGATTTCGCTCAACATGACGAAGCTGAGCACCCGCGGCACTTCGCTGGCCACCCGCTGCCACGCGTCCTCGTCCAGCGTCAGCAGCGCCTGCCACTCCTCGGGCTCCAGATGGATATCGGGCAGGCTGGCGAGGATCTGAACCTTCTGCTCGATGGCGCTGGTCTCGTCGGCGCGCAGCTCGGTCAGCAGCGCCGTCACTTCGCCGGCGCGCGCCATCTGTTCGCTGCGCACCCGACGCACCGGCTCATAGACGTCAGCCACCCGCCGCTCGGCCTGCACTCGCGCCTCCTCAGTCAGAACCTCGCTCAGATACTCGATGGTCTGGGGGGAGCGGATATCAGCCGGGCTGACGTCGCCCACCTGCAAGGTGTACTGCCCCATGGCCGGCCACTGCACCACCAGCGCCAGTGTGGTGCCAACGACAAAGAGCGCGCCCAGGGCCAGCAGCAGCAGGCGGGAGCGCACCGAAGGCCGCGGCTTGGCTTTGGCGCCGGGAAACAGCGGGGGGGTAGTCGTCGTCATGGCGATCAGCGTCGCAACTATTCAACCTCATGCGCCGGGCGCTGGCGCTGGATGGGGTGGTATGGCAGGCGTGGATTCAGGGGCCGGCGCCTGGACAGTTGCCCAGTGCGATCCGCTCAACTCAGTAGCTCGCGGGCATATTGATTGACCAGCTTGCCATCGGCCTGGCCGTGCAGACGGGCCATGGCCGTGCGCATGACCAGCCCCATTTCCTTGGGGCTGCTGGCGCCGGTTTCGGCGATGACCTGTTCCACCACAGCTTTGACCTCGGCCGCGTCCATCTGCTTGGGCAGGTAGCGTTCCAGAATCGCCAGCTCGGCCTGCTCCGGGGCGACCAGATCCATGCGGCCGGCCTTGCTGAACTCCTCGATGGAGTCGCGGCGTTGGCTGGCCTGTTTGGCGATCACCTTGAGCACCTCTTCATCGCTCAGCGTCGCGGCCATGCCCTCGGTGGTGCGTTTCTCCACCAGGGCGTTGGCCGCGGCGGTCTTGACCGAGCGCAACGTGCGCTTGCGGTCCTCATCGCGCGCCAGCATGGCTTCCTTCAATTCGATGTCCAGTTGTTCCAGCAAGCTCATGGCGACTCCATTGCGGGCTCGGGAGCTGGGCGCAGGCCCGCCCGGCCGTGGGTTTCTTGTCAATGCTGGCGATTATAGCACGAATCACCCTCTCCGCCAAGCGACCGTCCAGCCAGGCCGCCAAGACAAACTTGCCACAGCCGTCCGACTATGGTATAGTAACGCCGGTTAGGCGCTGTAGCCTCCATGCTGGCCAAGTGTGGAGGTTTTTTTGTTGGCTTCGGGGTCTCTGTTCCCTGATAGATCGTAGTCCGACATGCGCATCGCGATCGACGCTCGTATTGCTCACTACACCAGTGCGGGTATCGGCCAGTATGCTGTGCATCTGGCCCAGGCTTTGGCGCGCCTGGATCAGGCCAACCAGTACGTGCTGTTGCAGAGCCGCAAGGATCAGCGCACCCTGGTGGACGAGCCGCACGTGCAGCGCCAGGGCCTCTGGACTCCCAGCCATCACCGTTGGGAACAGGGCGCGCTGGCTGTGGAGTTCCGCTTCCGCCCCACGCTGCGCCGGCTCAAGATCGACCTGCTGCACAGCACCGATTTCATCCCACCGCTGCACCTGCGCGGCTTCAAGTCGGTGATCACCGTCCACGACCTGGCCTTTCTGCGCTGGCCGCACTTCCTGACCGAGGAGAGCGCGCGCTACTATGGCCAGGTGGAAGGGGCGGTGGAGCGGGCCGATCACATCATCGCCGTCTCGGAGAGCACCCAGAACGACCTGGTGAAGCTGCTGGGCGCGCCGGCCGACAAGATCACCGTGGTCTACGAGGCTGCGGACCCGCTCTACCGGCCGATGGCGCGCGCCGAGGCGCTGGCCGCGCTGCGCGGCAAGTACCCGCTGCCCGACGAGTTCGTCCTCTTCGTCAGCACCATCGAGCCACGCAAGAACATCGTCACCCTGCTGCACGCCTATCGCCGGCTGCTGGATGCCTACAAGCTCGATGTGGGCCTGGTTTTGGCGGGGGCCACCGGCTGGCTCTCCGATCAGATCTTCGAGACGGTGGAACAGTTGGACTTGCAGCGCCACGCCACCTTCCTGGGCCGCGTGCCCAACGGCGACCTGGCCTGCCTCTACAACCTGGCCCGCTGCCTGGCCCATCCAGCCCTGTACGAAGGCTTCGGTCTGACGCCGCTGGAGGCCATGGCCTGCGGCACGCCGGTGGTGGTCTCCAATGTCTCCAGCCTGCCGGAGGTGGTGGGGGACGCGGCGTTGCTGATCGATCCCAACAGCCCCGAAGAGCTGGCCGTGGCCTTGCAGCGGGTGTTGACCGACGAAACACTGAGCGCCAGCCTGCGCGCCAAGGGCCTGGCCCGCGCCCGCACCTTCTCCTGGGAGCGCACGGCCGAGGAGACGCTGGCGGTCTACCGGCGCACCTTCAACCAGGGAGGGGACGCGCCATGACCCGCCGCCTGCTTTTCCTGACACCCCAGGTGCCCTATCCTCCCCACCAGGGCACCACGATTCGCAACTACAATCTGCTGGCCAACCTGGCCGGGGAGTACGAGATCCACCTGCTCTGTTTTCAGAACAGCACCGACAACCCGCCGGGCAACTCGCCGCTGCCGCGCTATTGTTCGGTCATCGAAGCGGTGTTGGCGCCGGCGCCACGCTCGCTCTGGAGCCGGGCCATCAAAACTGTGACCTCGGCCTCGCCGGACATGGGGCTGCGGCTGGCGTCGGAGACCTTCCAGGCCCGGCTGGGCATGTTGCTGGAGCGCTATCGCTACGATGTGGTGCAGATCGAGGGGATCGAGATGGCGCCCTATGGCCTGTGGCTCTTGCAGCACCCGCTCTGGCGCAACGCGCAACAGAAGGATAACCTGCCAAACATCCCCATCGGCCGGCCGCGCCTGGTGTTCGACAACCACAACGCCGAATATGTCTTGCAGCAGCGGGCCTGGGAGACTGACCGGCTCAAGCCGGCCCGCTGGCACGCGGCCGCCTATTCGCTGGTGCAGTGGGACAAGCTGCGCCGCTATGAACGGCAGATCTGCCAGCGGGCCGACCGGGTGATCGCGGTCTCCGAGGCTGACCGCGATGCGCTGCTGCGCCTCGATCCCCAGCTTGACATCACGGTGATCCCCAACGGCGTCGATCTGGACTACTACGCGGCCTATCAACGGACCAATGACACGCAGGCGCCTGACTATGGCCCCAACGCGCTGGTGTTCACCGGCAAGATGGATTTCCGGCCCAACGTGGACGCGGTGACCTGGTTCGCCCAGGAGGTGTTGCCGCTGGTGCGGCGCGAGATCAGCGACGCTGCCTTCGTGGTGGTGGGCAAGGAGCCGCACCCGCGTGTGCAGGAGCTGGCCCGGCTGCCCGGCGTGGCGGTGACCGGCTTTGTGCCCGACATCCGCGCGCACATCGCCGCGGCCGCGGTCTACGTGGTTCCCCTGCGCATCGGCGGCGGCACGCGGCTCAAGGTGCTGGAGGCCATGGCCATGCGCCGCGCTCTGGTCTCCACCCGGCTGGGCTGCGAAGGCTTTCCCCTGACCGACGGCGGGGAGGCGCTCTTCGCCGACGACGCGCCCGGTTTCGCCCAGGCGGTGACGACCTTGCTGCGCGATCCGGCCCGACGCGGCCAGATGGGCGACGCCGGCCGGCGCTTTGTCGAGGCCACCTACGGCTGGCCGGCCATCACGCCGCGGCTCAAGGCGGTCTATCGCGAGCTGGGCGTGAACGGCGTCTCTTGACATCCGCCCATGCGCGAGACGCACAGCCGTGGATGAAAGTGGCGGGCTCGGTCGGCCCCGTCCGGGGTGCTGCGCAAAGACCGGCCTGAGCGGCTATTTTCAGGTTAGAATCTGGTAACTGCTCAGCCAATCGTACAGAAACCGGGTTTTTCTCGTGCGGGCATGGTTTTCGTCTGCGCAACGGCCTTTCATGGCGCCA
>JACSRL010000661.1 GCA_014879765.1 Anaerolinea sp.
CCGGCGGGACGCCTGGCGGATCGTGGCTGGTGGACTGCACCGGCGGGACGCCTGGCGGATCGTGGCTGGGGGGAGCGTGCGCGGCGGGAGTCGATCTTGACAAAAGCGGCCTTTCTCTTATAATCCGTAAGACTTCACGCTCCATCACAGGTGCGGCGGAGACCGGGAACCTCCCGGACGATTTCGACGGTTCTTTTTGCAGGACTCCGAGGCGCCATGAGTCAAGGCATCCCCATCCAATCCTTTCGCCTGCACCAGGAGGGGCTGGCGCGCGTCTTCGGCGAGCTGGAGGCCAAGGTCATGGAAGCGGTGTGGGACTTGCAGCAGCCCACCGTGCAGCAGGTCTGCGACCATCTGGGGCCGGACTACAACTACAAGACGGTGATGACCGTGCTCAACCGTCTGGTGGACAAGCGCGCGCTGACCCGGCAGCGGGTGTCGCGCGCCTTCATCTATCGCGCCAGCCAGAGCCGCGAGGCCTTTCTTTGCCGCGTCTCACGCGCCATCATGGGCGGTCTGGTGCGCGATTTCGGCAGCCTGGCCGTGGCCCAGTTCGTCGAGACGCTGGATGAAATCGATCCACAGCAGTTGGCCGAGCTGGAGCGCATGGTGCAGGAGCGGCGGCGGGCGCAGATGGAGGCCGGCGATGACTAGGCCCAGTAGCGCCGGCCGCGCGTTCGCCGGGCTGCTGGCGCTGGCCGCGGCCAGCCTGGCCCTGCTGGGCGGGCTGCTGGCGTGGCAGCTCCCGCACCTGGCCCACGGCGTCTGGCTGGCCTGCCAGAGCGCGGGCCAGGTCGTGGAGGGCTATCTGCCGCTGGCCGGGCTGCTCCTGCCGCTGGGACTGCTGCTGGCTGGGCTGTTGCGCGGCCTGGGCAAGCTTTTCTCCCAACTGCGCTTCACCCGCGCGCTGCTGGACGATCTGGCCCGCCGCCGCTCTCCTCTGCCCCCTGGCCTGGCGCAGATGGCTGACAGCCTGGAGCTGACCGGCCGCCTGGCGCTGGTCGACGATCGGGAGCCCTACGCCTTCGCCGCCGGCCTGGCGCGGCCGGCCATTTGGCTGAGCAGCGGCCTGCTGGCCCTGCTCGATGAGGCTGAGCTGGCCGCGGTGCTGCGCCATGAGCGCCATCACCTGCGGCGGCGCGACCCGCTGCGGGTGTTGCTGGCCCGCAGCCTGGCGCAGGGGCTCTTCTTCCTGCCCGCAGCCGGCGCGCTGTGCCAGCTCTATCTGGAGGCCAAGGAAGTCGACGCCGACGCGGCCAGCGGCGCCAACCACGTGCTGGCCGCGGCCCTGGTGAAGCTGCTGCGGGCTGGCGCGCCCACACCGGCCCGCGCCAGCCTGGCGGCCGCCCGCCCCTCGGCCACGGCCGGCCGCATCCAGCGCCTGCTGGAGGGCGAGCCCTCGGGCCGAACCCTGGATCCGCTGCTTGTGCGCCGGCTTCTGGTCAGCCTGGCGTTGGCCGTTGCGCTGTGGAGCGCCAGCGCCGCCTCGCAGTCGCAGGCTGCCAGCCCGTTGGTGGGCGGCGAATGCGGCTACACCACCGTCGCTCCGCTGAACTTTACCCCCATGAACCTCGATACCCCCTACCAACAACGATGAGGAATCAAACCATGCACAACACCCTGCGCCAGTCGAAGAACCGGCTGGCTCCCATGCTGTTCGTTCTGCTCCTGGCTCTGTTGATCGTCGCGGCCGGCTGCGCCGCGCCGAGCGTTCCCAGCTCCGCCGTCGCCCCCACGGACGCCGCCGCCCCTGCGGCCGCGGCAACGCCGGCGGCCGCCAACACCGATGTGCGCAGCAAGGGCAGTCCCGACGCTGCCGTGACCATCGTCGAATACTCCGACTATCAGTGCCCCTTCTGCTCCCGCTGGGTCGGCGAAACCTACCCCGCGCTGCTGGAGCAGTATATCGACACCGGCAAGGTGCGCATCGAGTTCCGCGACTTCCCGCTGGACAGCCTGCATCCCAACGCGCACCTGGCCGCGGTGGCCGCTCGCTGCGCCGGCGCGCAGGGCGACTACTGGGGCATGCACGACCGCCTCTTCGGCAAGCAAAACGAATGGTCAAGCCTGGCCGATCCCAGCGAGACCTTCCAGAGCTACGCCGGTGAGATGGGGCTGGACACAGCGGCCTTTCTGGCCTGCCTGAGCAGCGGCGAGTTCGATGCGGCCATCGCCCAGGACCTGCAGGCTGGCCAGGCCGCGGGCATCTCCGGCACCCCCAGCTTTTTGATCAACGGCAACCTGGTGGTGGGCGCCCAGCCGCTGGCCGCCTTCCAGCAGGCGCTGGACACTCTGCTGGCCGGCGGCGCGCTGGCGGATCCCAATGCGGCCGCTCAGCAGGAGCCGCAGCCGGTGGACATCCCCATCGAAGGCGCGCCGGTCATCGGCGACCCCAACGCGCCCATGACCATCGTGACCTACTCCGATTTCCAGTGCCCCTACTGCGCCCGTTTCGCCACGCAGACCTGGCCCACCCTGGTGCAGGAATACATCGACAGCGGCAAGGCCAAGATGGTTTTCAAGGACTTTCCGCTGGAGCAGATCCATCCCAACGCGCAGAAGGCGGCTGAGGCGGCCCGCTGCGTGCGGGAGCTGGCCGGAACCGATGACGCGTTCTGGGCCATGCACGATGTGCTCTTTGCCAACCAGGAGAGCTGGGGCGGCAGCGCGGATCCCAGCGAGCTCTTCACCGGCTACGCCGGCGAGGCCGGCGTGGCTGACGCCGCCGCCTTTGGCGAGTGCCTGAGCAGCGGCCGCCATGCCGAGGCGGTGCAGGCTGACCTGATGGAAGGGCTGAACTTCGGCGTGCGGGGCACCCCCACCTTCTTCCTGGACGGCCAGGCCCTGGTGGGCGCCCAGCCCATCGAGAACTTCCGCCAGGCCATCGCGATGGTCAACGAAGGGCTGAGCATCGCCCCCCCGCCGCAGCCGACCCCCGCGCCGGAGCCGACCCCTGCGCCGCTGCCGGAGGATGCATCGCTGGATGACGCCGCGGCCACCAAGGGCGACCCCAACGCGCCGGTGGTGATCGTCGAATACTCCGACTATCAGTGCCCCTTCTGCCAGCGCCACTTCGCCCAGGTCTGGCCGGAGCTGCAGCAGTACATCGACGACGGCACAGTGCTGTACGTCTTCAAGGACTTCCCGCTGACCTCCATCCATCCGCAGGCGCCCAAGGCGGCCGAGGCGGCCCGCTGCGCCGGCGACCAGGAAGCCTACTGGGCGATGCACGACATACTCTTCCAGAACCAGCAGCAATGGTCGGGCCAGACCACGGCCGTGGAGATCTTCAAGGGCTTCGCCGGCCAGCTTGGCCTGGATCAGGCCACCTTCGATCAGTGCCTGGACAGTGGCAAGCACGCCGCGGCCGTGGAGGCCAACCTGCAGCAGGGCGCTGGCTTTGGCGTGCGCGGCACGCCGGGCTTCTTCGTCAACCGTGTCCCGCTGCCCGGCGCCTATCCCATCGAGGCCTTCCAGCAGTTGATCCAGCAGGCGCTGCAAAATTAGCCGTCATGCTCACCCTGAGGGTCGCCGAAGGCTTCCCCCTGGTTGCCAGCGGGGGATCCTTCGGCGCCTTCGGCCGGCAGGGTAGAATTTTCCAGAAATCTGTAGTTCATTTGTGATCTACATCATACCTGATTGCTGAGAACTGTGGCACAATAGGCGTTGACACCGGTCGGCTTTGATGCTATACTCACGCATCATCGTCCGCCTGAACTCAACACGTTAGGAGAGTCTCTATGACAGAGTCGACAATTCTGACTGGCCCTCAACTGGAAGCCAAGCCGGCCAACCGCAAACTCAAGTTCTTCATCGGCGCGGTGGTGATCTTCGCGGCCATCGGCTTCCTGGTCTTCAACGCCATGAGCAGCGCCGGCGCCTACTACATGACCGTGCCGGAGCTGACGGCCCAGACCGAACAGTACGTCGGCAAGAACGTGCGCGTCAGCGGCGTCGTGGTCGACGAGAGCGTCGATTACAACGCGTCTGAGTTGATCCTGCGCTTCAACATCGGTGAAGGGGAGAACCAACTGCCCATCTACTTCCACGGCCCGCGGCCCGACAACTTCGTGCGCGCGGCCGAGGCCATCGTCGAGGGCAAGCTGGGCGAGGATGGCGTCCTCTATGCCAACTCCCTGCTGCTCAAATGCCCCTCGCGCTACGAGGAGCACGGCGGCGAGCAGAAGCCGGTGGACTACGAGGAGATCCAGGTCGAATCGATTGGCTGAGTGCGCAGAGACTTCGGAAGTCTCGCCAGACCCTAGACCCTATCATCTGCGGTCGCTCGTTCCCAGGGGCGGGCGACCGCTTTTCTTGTCCAGCTTCGCATGACTGATCAACCCAACAAGCCGGCGCCGCCGCGCGCCATGTCCGCAGCAATCGACACCCAGGGGGCGGGACGGCCCTGGTTTGCCCGACAACACCGACGCCTTCTTCCCCTGGCCCTGTGCGCCCTGGCCGGCCTGGCATTGACGTTGCTGGCGCTGTTCAGCGCGCCGGCCCCGGCCGCTGCCCGCCCAGGCCAGCAGATCCCCACCGATCCCCCCTCGGCGCGCAACGGGCAGGCGCTCTACGTCGAGAACTGCGCCCCCTGCCACGGCGCCGCCGGTCTGGGCGATGGCCCCACGGCCGTGGACCTGCCTGATGTCGCTGCGCTGGTGCTGGCGGATCCCGAACGGGCGCGGCAGGCCACGCCGGCCGACTGGTTCGAGGTGATCAAAGAGGGGCGCATGGTGCAGATGATGCCCCCCTGGAAGAACCGGCTGAGCGACGCGCAGATCTGGGATGTGACGGCCTACGCGCTGGCCCTGCACAGCGGCGACGCGGCGCTGGCCCAGGGCGAGAAGGTATGGGGCCAGCAATGCGCGGCCTGCCACGGCGCGGGCGGCGCCGGCGATGGCCCGCAGGCAGTGGCCGATGGCCTGACCATGCCCGATCTGACCGACCCCGCGCTGGCGGCCAGCCGGTCGCTGGCCGATTGGCACGCGCTCACCGCCGCGGGCCAGGGTGCGATGCCCCCCTTCGCCGATGTCCTGTCCGACGAGGAGATCTGGGCCGCGGCGACCTATGCCCGCAGCTTCTCCTTCCAGCCGGCCATGGCCGCGGCCGCGCCGGCCGGCGCCGGCCAGTTGAGCGGCCACTTGCTCAATGGCACCACCGGCCAGCCGGTGCAGGCGCTGGTGACGCTCAACATCTTCGACAATTTCCAGCCCATGCAGCCGCAACAGGTGGAGAGCGGCGCCGACGGCGCGTTCCGCTTTGAGGCTCTGCCCACCGGCGCCCAGTATGCGTTCATGCTGAGCACCCTCTACGGCGATGCCAGTTTCGGCAGCAACATCGTCCGCTTCACCGAGGGGCAGACGGCGCTGGATGTGCCGCTGCAGGTCTATGACGCCAGCGCAACCCCCGGCGAGATCACCGTCAACCTGGCGCAGTGGTTTATCGATTCGCACCAGGGCGCGCTGCTGGTCGGCGAGCTCTACCGCATCGACCATCAGAGCGACACCGTCTACACCGGCAGCGAGGAGATCGCGCCGGGCAAGAACGCGGTGTTGCGTCTGAACCTGCCGGCCGGGGCGACCTCGGTCACGCTGGACGGCGGCCAGATCGGCGAGCGTTTTGTGCGCACGGCCGAGGGGGTGGTGGACACCCAGCCGCTGCCGCCGGGGGGCACGCAGCTCCTGCTGCGCTATCTGCTGCCCACCGAGGGCGACCAGGCCGAGCTGGCCCACAGCGTCCCTTACCCGGTCCAGCGGCTGAATGTGCTGGTGATCGACGGCCTTGAAGTGAGCACACCTCTGCAAAGCCTGGGCGCGCAGACCGTCGCCGATGAGCAGTGGAACGGCTTCGAGGGGATCGATCTGCCGGCGGACGCGGCCATCAGCTTGCGCCTGGGCGGCCTGACCGAGGCCGGCGCGCCGCCGGCGGCGGCGGTGGATGCGCCCAGCGCCGCCGCGGTGGTGGCCCACAACCCCCGCCTGCTGTTCGGCGTCGGCGTGGCGTCGTTTTTGGCCCTGCTGGCCGTGCTGGCTGCCTATCTGTGGCTGAAGCCCCGGCCGGAGGAGGACGCGGCGCAACTGGCACCGGCGGCCGCGTCAGCCGGTGGATTGAGCAGGCTGCCCTATCGAAATCCACCGGCAGCCGCGTCAGCCGGTGGATTGAGTAGGCTGCCGTATCGAAATCCACCGGCTGGCGCGGCCGATCCCGCAGCCGAGCGGCAACGGCTGCTGGCCGCCATCGCCCAGTTGGATGATCTGTATGCGGCGGGGGAGCTGGATGCTGAGGATTATCAGCGCGCGCGGCTGGTGCAGAAGCGCAGTCTGGTGCTGGCCAGTCAGCAGATGGCGGACGGGGCACGGTCGGAGACCGGCCCGAGCGGTGACGGGGCACGGTCGGAGACCGGCCCGAGCGGCGATGGCGATGGGGAGGGGGCGCGGGCAGGGCTGTGATCTACGTCAGCAAGCTCATCAAGGCCTTCGGCCGCCGGCCGGTGCTGCGTGGCATCGATCTGGAGGTGCCGGCCGGGCAGTCGGTGGCTCTCTTTGGCCCCAACGGCGCGGGCAAGACCACCCTGATCCGCATCATCGCCGGCCTGAGCCGGCTCAGCTCGGGCCAGGTGTTGTTGGGCGGCCAGGATGCCCAACAGGCCGGGCCCGCCCTGCGCCGCTACATCGGCTTTGTCTCGCACAATCCGCTGATCTACGACAACCTGACGGCCGAGGAGAATCTGCTCTTCTTTGGCCGCATGTACGAGACGCCGGAGCTGCCACAGCGCATCGATCAGGTGCTGGAGCAGGTGGGGCTGGCTGGCCGGCGCAAGGATGTGGTGCGCACTTTCAGCCGCGGCATGATCCAACGTCTGGCCATCGGCCGGGCCATCCTGCACAACCCGCCCATCCTGCTGCTGGACGAGCCGGACACCGGCCTGGACCAGCAGGCGGCCGACATGCTGCGCCGGTTGCTGGTGGAGCTGGGCAGCGGCGATCGCACCGTGCTGTTGACCACCCACAACCTGGAGCGCGGCATCGAATGGGCCGACCGCGCGCTGATCCTGAACGGCGGCCGGGTGCGCTTCGACGCCCTCACCGGCGAGCTGGGCGGCGGCCACTTCCGCCGCATCTACAGCGAAACGGTGGGCGGCCTATGAGCTATCTGCGCAAGGTGCTGGCCATCGTCTGGAAGGATGTGCGGGCCGAGCTGCGCACCAAGGACATCCTCAGCTCCATGCTGGTCTTCGCCGGACTGTCGGTGTTGATCTTCCAGTTCGCCTTCGATCTGCGGGCCGACAATGTGCGGCTGGTGCTGCCCGGCGTGCTGTGGATCGCCATCACCTTTGCCGGCGTGCTGGGGCTGAACCGCTCCTTCATCCTGGAGCAGGACCGCGGCTCGCTGGAGGGGCTGTTGCTGGCGCCGGTGGACCGCAGCGCGATCTACTTCGGCAAGCTGATCGGCAATCTGCTCTTCATTTTCATCGTCGAGCTGCTGCTGTTGCCGCTGATGACGGTGTTGTTCAACGTCTGGCTGCTGTCGCCGGCCCTGCTGCTGGTGGTGGCGCTGGGCACCGTCGGCTATGCGGCCGTGGGCACCCTCTTCGCCGCGCTGAGCATCAACACCCGCGCGCGCGAGGTGATGCTGCCGATCCTGCTCTTTCCGGTGATGGTGCCGGTCTTCGTGGCCGGCGTGCAGGCCGTCAGCCGCCTGCTGGACGGCGATAGTCTGGCCGATATCGTGCGCTGGGTGCAGTTGCTGGTGGCCTATGACGCCATTTTTTTGGCCGCAGCTATGCTGTTGTTTGACTACGTGGTCGAGGAATAAGTAACTGTCCAAAATTAACTTGGTGCTCTGGCCGGTCTCCGACCGAGCCAACCCGCGATGTTATTTCTTGATAGTTACTAAAGGTCTCTACAGGAGGTATCATGGTGACAGCGAAGAAAACCCGCAGCGAGAGCAAGCTGTGGCCGGTGTTGTTGGTCGTGACGGCCGCGCTGATTGCGGTGGGCGTCTATCTGGCGGTGGCCTGGGCGCCCACGGCCGCCAACCTGCCCACCGTGGCCGAGCAGATGGCCCAGCGCATCTTCTATTTTCACGTGGCGGCCGGCTGGGTCGGCTACGTGGCCTTCGGCGTGACCGCCGCGGCAGGCATCCTCTACCTGCTCAAGCGCCAGCGCCGCTGGGATCACATGGCCGTCTCATCGGCTGAGATCGGCGTCGTCTTCACCGCGGCCAATCTGGTCAGCGGCGCCGTCTGGGCGCGGCCGACCTGGGGCACCTGGTGGTCGTGGGACGATCCGCGCCTGACCCTGGCCGCGATTGTGCTGTTGGTCTACATCGCCTATCTGATGCTGCGCAACGCCATCGACGAGCCGGAGCGCCGCGCCCGGCTGTCGTCGATCTACGGCATCGTCGGATTTCTCAGCGTGCCCCTCTCCTTCATCTCCGTGCGCATCTGGCGCACCATTCATCCGGCCGTCATCGGCACGGCCAGCGACACCTCCCAGGGCGGCTTCGACATGAGCGGCAACATGGTGATGGTGTTGCTCTATGCGATCTTCACCTTCAGCCTGCTCTACGTGGTGCTGTTGCACTATCGCCTGCGGCTGGAGAACCTGCGCGAGCAGGTCGACGATCTCAAGATGCGCGCGCTGGCGGAGGCGTAAGGTGAAGGATGAGTGATGAAGGATGAAGGATGAATCCGGAGATCGGATGGTGCGTGGTCGTTCACCG
>JACSRL010000664.1 GCA_014879765.1 Anaerolinea sp.
CGCGTCAACCTGATCGGCGAGCACACCGACTACAACGACGGCTTCGTGCTGCCCATGGCCATCGACCGCGCGGTCTGGATTGCCCTGCGCCAGCGCACGGACGGAACGGTTCACCTCCACTCTTTGGATCTGGAGCAGACGGAGAGCTTCGATCTGGCCGCGCTGCGCCACGAGGACGCCGGCTGGATCGAATACGTCAAGGGGGTGGCCTGGGCGCTGCAAACGACCGGCCAGGCCCTGACCGGCTGGGAGGGCGTGATGAGCGGCGATGTGCCGCGCGGCGCGGGGCTCTCCTCCTCGGCCGCCGTGGAACTGGCCACCGCGCGCGCCTTTCAGGCCGTCACCGGCTTCCCCTGGGACGCCGCGGCCATGGCCCAGGCCGGCCAGCAGGCCGAAAACCAGTGGGTCGGCGTCAACTGCGGCATCATGGATCAGATGATCTCGGCCGCGGGCCAGGCCGGCCACGCCCTGCTCATCGACTGCCGCAGCCTGGCGACCAGCGCCGTGCCCCTGCCGCCCGACACCGTGATCGTCATTCTGGACACCGCCACCCGCCGCGGGCTGGTGGACTCGGCCTACAACCAGCGCCGCGCCCAGTGCGAGGCCGCCGCGGCCTATTTCGGCGTGCCCGCGCTGCGCGACGTCACGCCGGAACGCTTCGCCGCCGAGGGGGGCGGGCTGGACGACGTGACCTTCCGCCGGGCGCGCCACATCATCAACGAGAACGCCCGCACCGTGGCCGCGGCCGCGGCCATGCGGGCCGGCGACGCGGCCGAGCTGGGCCGGCTGATGGACGCCAGCCACGCCAGCCTGCGCGACGATTTCGAGGTCAGCAACGAGGCGCTCAACCTGATGGTGGCCACGGCGCGCGCCGAGCCGGGCTGCCACGGCGCGCGCATGACCGGCGCCGGCTTCGGCGGCTGCGCGGTGGCGCTGGTGCAGGCTGAGCTGGCCGCGCCCTTTGCGGCCAACGTCGCCCAACGCTACCAGGCCCGCAGCGGGCTCCTCCCCGCGCTCTACGTGACCACCGCCCGCGCCGGCGCGTCCATCGAGCAAGACCATCGGCCAGCGGCGTAGAGCTTGCGCAGCCGCGAAGCCAGGCCGCGCCGGCATCCGGCGCGGCCACTGATTCGCAGGGCAATCACCATGGACAACAAAACGTTAGCAATCGTGCTGGGGGGCGTGCTGCCCGCGCTGATGTTGGGCGTCGCGGGCATCTTTCAGAAGTTCAGCACCAACAACGGGATCGGCGCCGGGCCGTTTCTGGTCGGCGTCGGGCTGACCACCGTCGTGGTCGGCGCTGTTTTCACGGTCGTAGAGAAACAGATCGCGCTGACCGGGCAAAGCGCCGGCTTCACGCTGCTCTACGGCCTGGTCTGGGCCACCGCCACCGGCTTCATCGCCATCTCGCTGAGCCGCTACGGGGGCCAAATCAGCCAGTTGGTGCCCCTCTACAACATGAACACGCTGGTAGCGGTGCTGCTGGGCCTGGTGATCTTCGCCGAGTGGCGCACCGTCGATCCGCGCAAGCTGGTGATGGCCGCCATCCTCATCGTCGCCGGCGGCGTGCTGGCCTCCCGCGCCTGACCCGATCAGGCGCTGTTCAAGCCCGCGATAGAGGATCTCGTACTTGTAGCCCTGCTCGGCTCCCGCGCCTGACCGGATCAGGCGCTGTTCAAACCCCCTGCTTCACCATGTTGGTCTCACGCCAAGGCGCAAAGGACGAAGATTCCTGGCGCCTTGCGCGAAAGAATGAAAACAACGTAACTGTTCAGGTGCCGGGCACTTGCACTTGACTTCGTAGCGTGGATTGGCTTTACGTGTCGCATTGCAAGCGTAGATTCAAGTGCCCGGCACCGACGGCTCAAGCGCGACCTATGTCAGGGCTGATGCTGAAACGTCTATGGGCACATGCCAGGAGGTATCGCTGCGCCGCAGACCCAATGAGAGCCAGTGCTCAAACTCGCGACGCCACTGATAGAATGCGGCGCGGCCGTGCAGGGGTTGCCCATCTTTGAGAGCTTCGAGGACAGTGACATGTTTGGCGGCCAACATGCGATCCCATTCGGCCCGTGTGAAGCTCTGAACCTGAATGGGGGCGAAATGTGGGCGCAAACGGATGAGGGAAAGGAAGCGCTCACGCGCCGAGGCTGGGAGGTCGCCGCCGATGACAATGATGTCGATGTCGCTTTGGGGCGTTTGGGCGTTGCGTGCAACAGAACCGAAGAGAATAATGCAGTCCGGTCTATAAGCAGCAGCAACTGCCCGAGCGTATTGCTCAGCCCATATCGGAAACTGCTGCGTCGTCAGGTACTGTTCTAGCATTGCAACCTCTCTCAGCAAATGTCAGGACCGTCCGAGCTTGCTCAAGAGCAAGTTCTGCGGCAGATAGGTCATACTCTGGCAGTTGTTCGGGTTGGGCATCTGGATAGCGAGGGCGCATGTAATGTTCGTCAAGCGCCTCCACCTCGCCAACGGGTGCATCTTCAGCTTCTATTCCCAATACGGCACAAACCTGATCCAACAGCGATGGAATACTGTGGCCCCACGGCCGCTCTCCGGCTGAATAAAGCACTGCTTTCAGCCCTTTCTCCACGGCTTGCTGACAGAAAAAAGCGCATGGAGCATAGCGTTCTGCCTCAAAGAGAACGATCGCCGTCGCCATGTCTTCTTGAGCCTGCCTCAGCCAACGCTGTGCATCCATGTTTATCATAGTCATCAAACCACCAGCAAATTGTCAAATCTGACCGAGATTGCGCCAAAGCGATTATAACGTAGTGCTGAACCTTGCGCAAGCATTGATCTAGCGCAAGCATTGATCTAGCGCACCCAATAGACAATCGCTATCGCCACGCCGATGCTCACCACGATCTTGCGCAGCGTCTCCGGCTTGATGCGGCTGGCCAGCCGGCCGCCCAACACCCCCCCCAGCAGCGCGCCGCCGGCCATCACCAACGCGGCCGGCCAGACCACAAGGCCAGAGAAGAGGAAGAGGATGGCCGCGGCCGTGTTGGCCGAGAAGGCGATGATCTGCCGCAGGGCGTTCAACCGGGTCAGCGTGTCGTCGATGACCAGCGCCAGCACGGCCAGCACAATCACCCCCAGCCCCGCGCCGAAGTAGCCGCCGTAGATCGCGCCCAGGAAGACCGGGAAGGCCACCCAGAACTCCGGCAGCGTGGCATGGCCGGCCCGCTGGGCACGCGCCACCACCCAGGCGCGCAGCCGGCTCTGCGCCGCCAGCAGCCCCGAGGCCAGCAGAAGCAAGAAGGGTATCAGCTCGGCGAAGAGCTTCTCGCTGGTGTTGATCAACAGCAGGCCGCCGATGACGCCGCCGACGACGCTGACCGGCGCCAGCAGCAGCACCCGGCGGCGCTGGCCGGCCAGGTCCTTGGCCTGGGCCAGGGTAGCGCCGAAGTAGCCGGGCGTCAAGGCTACCGTGTTGGTGACATTGGCCGCCACCGGTGGAATGCCGACGAAGGTCAGCGCCGGGAAGCTGATCAGCGTGCCGCCGCCGGCGATGGCATTGACCGCGCCGGCCGCCACCGCAGCCAGCGCGATGAGGAGAAAGTCGAGCAGGGAGAGGGGGTCAGTCATAGGGGATCAGAACACCGATGTCATATGAGATGTCCGGCGTGCAGGTCTGCGTCGAGTCGAGTCATGTCTACCAGGGTTGCACCGATCGCTCCAGCCTCAGCTGTAGCCGCGTCGGTGAAACCCTCACGCGCAAAGAAGAGGTAATGAACCTGCCAATCGGGTGCGGGCATGACCTTAGGGGCTTTGTCTATCAGCTCACGGATCACCGAGCGGCCCACCAGATCTGCACCCCATTTACATTCGCCCAGCAGGATCGCCTTGTCATGCCAATTGACGGCCACCACATCCACCTGTGCATCCGCTGCCCAGTGGCTGCCGACGATCTGCGGAACCAACGGCAGCCGGCGAGCGCGCACTTGAGTCCGCACCCACTCCCGGCACACTTCCTCAAAAGCTGTCGCACCGACAAAGGCCCGGAATTGCTCAGCGATGCGATCCCAGAGCACGTCGACCAGACCCTGCTCCACTAACTCCAGGTTGGGATCGATAAAGCGGAAGTAAAAACGGAGGTAGGGATCGGCCAGGTGATAGCGGCTGTTGCGGCTGGCAGCGCGACGTTCCAGCGGAACCGTGGCCGGGATGCGTCGCTCCACCAGACGTAGCGCCTCCAACTGCTTCAAATACGGGCTCAGGTAGCTGGCCGGCAAATCCAGCGTCAGACCGATCTCACTGGGGGTGCGTTGGCCACCGGCAATTGCCTTCAACACCGATTGGTAGGTCTGAGTCTCACGACGGATGACGTCGCCTACCAGCAGAAAGGGCTCACTGCGGAACATGCCCGTGCGCCGTATGAAGAGACGTTTCAGATTGGCGCCAACGGTCTCAGAGTCGTTCAACTGTTCCAGATAGGCGGGAACGCCACCAGTCACGGCATAGACCGCAACCCGTTCAGTCGCCGCAAAGCCTGGCAGAAAGTCGACCAACGCGCCAAAAGGCAGGGGATCCACGGGCAACTGCGCCGTGAAGCGACCGTAAAGCGGCGCATTGTAGCTCATCTGGTTGACCATAGTGCCGATGTGAGAACCAGCGAGCACAAGAATCAGATTGCGTTGCTTGAAATGATGATCCCATGCAGCTTGTAAATTGGAGGGCAGCGAAGGATCAGACTCGGCCGCGTAGGAGAACTCATCCATGATCAGGACCACCCGCTGATCACCGATCAGCCGAGCTGTCATCTTGAACACGTCCTCCCAGGAATCGAAACGGGGCACAGCATCCAGGCTCATCCCTGACTCTGACGGCTCAGGCGGATAGGCCCATGACCAAAGCGCCTTGCTGAAGCTAAGTCGAAGCTGGGCTGGAGCATCGCGCGTGGCCACCCAATAGATCACCGGCCGGCCAGTTTGCTCCGCCCAGTGTAGCAGCAAGGTCGTCTTGCCGACGCGCCGCCGACCGTACACGAGAATCAATTGGGAACCCGGTCGGCTTGCTACGTCGTTGAGGAGAGAAATGTCGCTTTGACGGCCTACAAACTTTTCCATACTGCCTCGTCAATCAATATAAGCTGCTTATAATAAGCAGCTTATATTGTACCGTCTGATGGGCCAATGTCAAGTCACCATTTCGCCCTGATCAAAACTACTGTAGCAGAAAGACTTCGGAAGTGACCGATTGGTGTACAAAAATGATCTGACTGCGGCCGAGATCAGACCTTCTACCCGCTCGGCCACTTCCGAAGTCTGGGACTCAGATGCGCTCGAAGGTCTCCACAAAACGAATCCCCAGCGCCTCCAGCTCCTCCAGCACCGGCGTGTAGATCTCCGGCGCCACCGGCGTCTGGACGCCCAGCAGGTCGATCTGCCCATGCAGGATCAGCTTGACCGCGATGGCCGCGGGCAAGCCGACGGTGCGAGCCATGCTGGTGTAGCCGTGCGGCTGGCCAAAATCGACCATGGTGGAGACGATGCGCTCCCGGCCATCGGGGTAGGCGGCCTCGAACTGATGCTGCAAGACCAGCATGTCCCGCTCGCCCGGCGCATATTGCATCTTCTGCAACATGCGCGCGGTCAGCACGTCGATGGGGATGGTCTCGATACGCTGGGTCTCGATCCGCTCTGCTACTCGACCACCAGCTACTCGACCGGCGGGCAGCGGCTCATCGCTCAGAAAGCCCAGCCAGGCCAGATTGTCGATCACCGGCGAGTCCAGCGTCAGGTCCAGGTAGGCGGCCAGGGCGGCGCGCACGTTGTGCTGGTCGCTGCCGGTCAGGCGCGCGGTGAACTGGGCGAAGGTGGCATTCTCCAGCCCCTCCAACGGCGTCTCCTCCAGCAGGCCCAGCTCGGCGATCTTGCGCAGCGTCTGGCACCAGCCGGGATAGCGCAGCGTGCCGCGGAAGAAGGTCTGGGGGGCCTCGATGCCGTAGGTCTGCATGTAGGGCAGGCTGTCGCGGTTGGGATAGCCGTCGAAGCCGATGGTCTCCCCCTCCACCGCCACCGGCACCGTCCAGTAGTGGTCGAACAGCTCACCGCCGGGGATCACCACGTCCTGGCCGTCCCACAGGTAGTGCGCCGGGTTCTTGCCCGCCAGCAAGACCCCCTTGGGACTCCAGGAGAACTTGTAGCCAAAGGGGTTGTCGTTGGCCTCCGGCGCGGGCAGCCCGCCGCACCAGGAGACGAACTTGACGATCCGGCCGCCGCGCGCCTGCACGCCATGGATGATGCGCATGGCGGTCATGTGGTCGATGCCGGGATCCACGCCGATCTCGTTGAGCAGGATCACGCCGGCCGCCCGCGCCGCGCCATCCAGCGCGGCCATGGCCTCCTTGACGTAGGAGGTGGTGACCATGTGTACGCCATGCTGGATGCACAGCCGGGCCACCGCGGGGTGATAGGCGTAGGGCAACAGGCTGACAGCCAGGTCGGCCTCGGCGATCAACGCCGCCAGCGCGGCCTCGTCGTCGGAGTTGACCTGCACCGCGTGCCCGCGCGGGTGATCCTTGACCAGCGCCTGGGCCTTGTCCAGCGTGCGGCTGGCCACCGTGACCTGAAAATCAGGCACATTCAACAGATAATCCACGTGCGCGCCGGCTACCATGCCAGCGCCGAAGACCACTATGCGTTTCATTGTTAAGATCTCCTTATCTCCAGCCAGTCTACCGGTCAGCATAGATCTCTTCTACTAACTCATCGAGGTCAGTACGACCGGCCCATCCGCCAAAAGCACGCATGATCGGGTGGACGGTCCCGCTGGCATCCTTAGTCGCAACTGGCACAGGTGATTCCAACCGATGCAGATCCTCGACACTCACCAGCACCGCCACTGGTTTGCCGCGTCGCATGATCACGACACGTTCATCGCTGTAGATCACCCGATTCACCAATTCTGATAGCCGCGCTTTAGTCTCGGCTGTGGCAAACATAGTTGTCATTGTTACCTCCTGTTTAGCCAGGATAGCATCCTCTTGACCCTCGATCAAGGCGTCTCTGGAGATATCAGGTGCTGAGCCAGGTAGCCATATGCAGGCGTCAGCTTGCCGCGATGGACGATCACCGCGCGCTTGATCTCCGGCGGCAGGGCCAGATCGTCGAAGGAGGCTGTGTAGTCGGCCGCGGCCAGCGCCGGCGCGTAGGGCAGCAGGACGCCGCTGAAGTATTCAGAGGCATCGCGCGGCAGCTCGCTGGGCAGGATGTCCACAGCCATCACCACCACCCCCTCGCCGGCCACGCCGTCGGCGATCTGGCCGGTGGCGGGGTTGTAGACGAAGTTAGGCTCGCCTGGCTCAGTGCCTTTGACGGTACACTCGATCGCGCCGTCGATGTCGCAACTGATGTCGCCGATCACCCGCAGCTTCGGCTCGCCTGCCGTCCACGCCTGGCGCAGATACTCCTTGGTCACCAGTCGCGGGTAGCGCGGATCCCAGTAGATCGCGTTGACCAGGACGCTCAGATGGGGCAGATATTGCTCGAAATCAGCCCGGTAGGCCTGTGGGGTCGCATAGTAATTTTGCAGATCAAAGGCTGCACCGGCCACCAGCGGCGCGGCCATGTGCTCCTCGCGGAAGGTAGTGACGTAGATCCTGTCGGTCGAGTAGCGCAGCGTATCGAGACCCCGGTCGGTCGAGTAGCGCAGCGTATCGAGACCCTGGTCGGTCGAGTAGCGCAGCGTATCGAGACCCTGGTCGGTCGAGTAGCCCAGCGTATCGAGACCCTGGTCGGTCGAGTAGCCCAGCGTATCGAGACCCTCGTCGGTCGAGTAGCGCAGCGTATCGAGACCCTCGTCGGTCGAGTAGCCCAGCGTATCGAGACCCTGGTCGGTCGAGTAGCGCAGCGTATCGAGACCCTGGTCGGTCGAGTAGCGCAGCGTATCGAGACCCTCGTCGGTCGAGTAGCGCAGCGTATCGAGACCTCTGAGCTCTCCCGGCTCGACCCGTTGCACCGGCAACAGGTCCAGAATCTCCCAGACGCCGCGCGCCACGTTGCCGTAGCCAGCCACGCCGATGGTCAGCGGCACGAGCTCGGCCGGCAGGCCAGCGCGGGCGATGGCTTCGCCCACCTGCTGTACAGCGGCCTTGGCCTCGGCGATGTCGTGGTAGTCGTAGGCCCGGCGCAGGGCTGTAAACGGGTTGGCGATGCCCTGCCAGGCCAGCCGCCGCCCCAGCGCCCACAGTGTCTCCAACATGCCGGCCACCCCCGCGTGCCAGCCGAAGAAAATCAGCCGCCGGCCCGCGTCGTCGGTGACTTTTTCGTAGTCGATCAACGTGCAGCCCAGATCCAGCATGCGCTGCAACATGGGCATGTTGAAAGGCTGGCCCTTGATGACATGGGCAAAGAAGACGTAGGCCTGGTCCGGCAGAAAGGCGGACTTGGGAACTTCCTTGATGCCCAGCACCACAGGGCAGCCGGACAGGTCTTCCTGCACCCGCGCGCCGGCGGCATCGAATTCAGCCGCGCTGAAGGCGCGCTGGCTGGCAGGCTGGACGACAACCTGGATGCCGTGCTGTTCAGCCAAGGTCCGGGCAACGGTGGGTGTGATGGGAGTGCGACGCTCCCATTGGCTTTTATCCTCGCGGCGCACGCCGATACAACGTTGCATACGACACTCCTTCGTAGCTGCCAGGTAACTGCTCAGCCAGTCGTTCAGAAACCGGGTTTTTCTCGTGCGGGCATGGTTTTCGTCTGCGCA
>JACSRL010000302.1 GCA_014879765.1 Anaerolinea sp.
GATGTGGACTGGAACAACGACGGCATCCTGGGCGACGGCAACGACGAGTATATCGAGCTGTACAACGCCGGCGACGCGGCCGTGGATCTGAGCGGCTGGCAGGTGGACGATGTGGCGGGCGGCGGCTCGGCGCCCTACACGCTGCCGCCCGGTTCGACGCTGGCAGCGCACGGCTTCCTGGTGCTGTGGAGCCGCGACAGCCACATCGCGCTGAACAACAGCGGCGGCGACAGCGTGCGCCTGCTGCGTCCCGATGGGGTCGAGGTGGAGAGCACCAGCTACAGGGCCGCGCCGGCCGACGGCGCCTACAGCAAGACCATGGACGGCGGCAGCGAGTGGACCCTGGCCTATCCGCCCTCGCCCGGTGCGTCCAACCAGCCCGCGTCCACTCCCACTCCTACCCCTACTGCGACCCCCACGGCCACCCCCGGCGTCTACCCCGATGGGATCAGCCTCAACGAATACATGCCCGACCCGGCCTCCGACTGGAACGGCGACGGCGCAGCAGACCAGGACGACGAGTACATCGAGCTGTACAACGCCAGCGACATGGCCGTGGACCTGAGCGGCTGGCGGCTGGACGACGTGGACGATGGGCTGCGCGCCAGCCCCGACGGCAGTCCGCCCTACATCCTGCCGGCCGGCGCCAGCATCCCGGCCGGCGGCTTTCTGCTGGTCTTCCGCAGCGCAAGCGGCATTGCCCTGAACAACGACGGCGACAGCGTGCGTCTGCTGCGCCCCGATGGCGTGGTGGTGGAGGCGGCGGAATACAGCAGCAGCCGCGACGATCAAGCCGCCAGCAAGACCATCGACGGCGGCAGCGAGTGGACGCGCAGCTATCCCCCCACCCCTGGCGGCAGCAACCATCCCAACGGCACGCCCACGCCCACACCAACCGCGACGCCGCAGCTCACGCCCACGCCAGTGGCCACCACCGTGCGGCTGAACGAGATGCTGCCCTCGCCACAGGATGTGGACTGGGATGGCAACGGCGTGGCCAGCTATCTGGACGAGTGGATCGAGCTGGCCAACCTGGGCGATGAGCCGGTCGAGCTGGCGGGCTGGAAGCTGGTCGATGGCTGGGCTGCGGGCCTTGCACCCGACAGAACCTACATCCTGCCCGCCGGCGCTGCCATCCCGGCGCGCGGCTATCTGGTCATCTTCCGCGGCCAAAGCGGCCTGGCGCTGGACGCCAGCCGCGAGCAGGTGCGTCTGCTCTACCCTGACGACAGCGTGGCCGACGTCATGGCCTACGACACGTTCTCCGGCTACGACCAGTCCTGGTGCCGGCTGCCCGATGGCGCGGGCGACTGGTCACGCTTCTGCATCGAAAGTCCCGGCCAGCCCAACCAGGCAGACCCCAACAGCGGCGGCAGTCCCGGCGCCAGCGGCGACGGCAGCAGCGGCAGCGCGGGCAGTGGCCAGCCCTACGACCGCTTCAACTATGATCTGGTGTCCATCGCCCAGGCGCGCGGCCTGCCCGACCGGACGCGGCTGACGCTGGAGGGCCAGGTGACGGTACTGCCCAACCTCTTCGACGACCAGAACATCTACATTCAGGATGCCACCGGCGGCATGCTGGTCTATCTGCGCTCCGGCGAATGGCCGCCGTTGAGCGAGGGGCAGTGGGTGCGGGTCAACGGCTGGCTGGATACTTTCTACGGCGAGCGGGAGATCAGCCTGGTGCGTATCGACGACATCAAGACCATGCAGCCGGCCGCGCCGCCGCTGCCGCTGGCCATGCGCACCGGCGAGGTCGGCGAGGCGCACGAAGGCCGGCTGGTGCAGCTCAGCGCGCCGGTCACCGGCTACTGGAAGGAGACCACCCTCTACCTGGACGACGGCAGCGGCGAGGTGCGCATCACCATCAAGCCGGGCACAGGGATCCGCCGGCCCTACGTCCAGATCGGCGAGGTGTGGACGGTGGTGGGGGTGGTCAGCCAGTCGGAGAGCGGCTATCGGGTGCTGCCGCGGCGGGAAAGCGACGTGCAGCGCGGCGCTGTGACCGCAGCCGGCCGCGCCGGATCCTCCACCCGCGCCGGCCGTGCGCAGTCGCAAGACATCGCCTGGAACCGCGCGCCCATCTACCTGCCCATCACCGGCGCAGTGCTGACCGTGCGACCGCCCGTGCCGGCGAATCTGTGGGAGGCGTGGCATCAGGTCGTGTGGCCACAGCCAAGACGGTGATATCAGGGCAAGGCGGGGAAACGTCGTTTTCCCGCTGTGCCCGCTGGGCTGTGCGCGCGACCCGTGACGTGAAGCCGTGGGATGCGCCCCGCATCGTCGGCAATGTGGCGCGCGCTGTGGAGCGGGCGCGCAGCCAGGGCGCTACAGTTTGACACCTTCTTTGTCCCTGGCTACACTGCAAGACGGCAGGTGGAACGTTCCCAGCTTCCCCTGCCGTCTCTTTGTGCGAACAAAACCCACACAGCCTGCATGTAACCCGCAGGCGCCAAGGAAATTCCAGTGCCTTCCGATGTAGCGAACCTGGCTGAGCCGGCCCCGGCTGTGCGCAGCAGGCCCCAAACCTACGGTGTTCCCACCGAGGAATTGATCAGGCGTCACCAGGCCGGCCAGCCGGCGGCTTTCGACGCGCTGTTCGATCGCTACAAAGATTATGTCTATCGCGTCGCCTACATGACGCTGCGCAACAGCGACGACGCCGAGGAGGCGACGCAGGAGACCTTCATGGACGTGCTGCGCGGCCTTAGGAGCTACGATGTGGATGGCGCGGCCCGCTTCGAAACCTGGGTCTACCGGGTGACGGTCAACCGCTGCAAGACGCGGCTGCGCAAGAAGCGCCTGCCCTCGGCCGACTGGGACGAGATGGAAGAACGCCTGGAGCGCATGCCGGTCGAGGCTGAACGCTCCGACGGCGCCATGACCGGCCATGTGGACGGCAACCCGGAGGCGCTGGCCCTGCGCCAGGAGGACAAAGTCCGCCTGTGGGCCGCGGTCAACCAACTGGGCGACGTCCATCGCGAGGTTGTGTTGATGCGCTATGGCCAGGAATTTTCCTATGAGGAGATCGCGGAGACGCTGGAAATCAACATCGGCACCGTCAAATCGCGCCTCTTCAACGCACACAAGAAATTGCAGGAGATTCTGACGACGCAAGCGCCCGACCTGGGCCGCAACCGCTCCATGGCGCAGTTGCTGCTGTTGTTGTAACCGCTCAGCCGCCGGGCGCGAGTACGTTGATTGAGTAGGCCGCCGTCTCGAAATCAACGTGCTCCCACCCGCCGCCGGGCGCGAGTACGTTGATTGAGTAGGCCGCCGTATCGAAATCAACGTGCTCCCACCCGCCGCCGGGCGCCTCTGAAGCTTGAGACGATTTGGTTTTGTCAATTTTCTATGGCTCACATTGAACTGGACCTGCTGGCTTACCTGGACGGTGAGCTAAACCCGGCGGAGATGCAATCCGCCGAGGCGCATATCGCCGGCTGCCCGGCCTGCGCTGCCGAATTGGTGGAACTGCAACGGCTGCGGGCAGGGTTGAGCACGACCGTGCCGCTGGTCTACGATTCGGTCCGCCTGCCCGTGGCCGCTGAGACGCGCATCCGCCGCAGCCTGGCCGCCGAACGCGCCCGCCAGGCGCGCGGCGGCGCGCCGCAGGCCGGGCTGGCCGGCCTGTGGGCCGGGCTGGCGGCGCTGTTCCGTCCATTGAGCAAGGCCGCCATTCCCCTGGCGCTGGTCTTTTTCTTCGGCGCCACGCTGAGCGCGGCCCGCCTCCCCATCTCCAGCGGCGCACAGCAGACGTTGGTGCTGGGCCAGGACACCCTGGCGCCCGGCAGCCAGGCCGCGCTGCGCGTGGTGGTCAACAACGCCGCGGACAGCCAGCCGGTCGCCAACGCCAAGATCGACGTGCAGATGCGCCAGGCCGGCCTGGCGCGCACCCTCTTCAGCGGTGAAACGGATGCCACCGGCTCGGCGCCGGTGCAGTTCCAGGCGCCGGCCGATTGGGAGGGAGACGCCGAGCTGGTGGTGGCCACAGCCAGCGACCTGGGCCAGAACGAGATTGTCGCGCCCATCCAGTTGCAGCGCGCCTATCGGCTGCTGCTCAGCAGCGACAAGCCGGTCTACCAGCCGGGCGAGACCATCCATCTGCGCACCCTGGCCCTGGGCACGGTCGATGGCCTGCCTGCCTCCGGCGCTGTGACCCGTTTGGAGGTCTTCGATTCCGCCGGCCGGCCGATGTTGTCGCAGGAACAGCAGTCCTCGGAGTTCGGCATTGCCGCCACCGATCTGCCGCTGGCCATGGATGCGCCGCTGGGCCAGTACCAACTGCGCGCCACCCTGGGCGACACCGTCTCCCAGCTCAGCGTCACTCTGGGCGAGGCGCCGCTGCCTAGCTTCCTGGTGACGGTGCAGGCCGACGCGCCCTTCTACCTGCCCGGCGACCTGGTCAACGGCCGGGTCAACGCCCTCTATTTCTTCGGCCGGCCGGTGGCCGGCCAGCCGGTGGCTCTGCGGCTGGTGGGCCAGCGCCTGGGCCAGGACCCGGCCGCCGGCGCCGAGCAACTGTTCGTGCAGGAGCTGAGCGGCGAGACCGACGACGCGGGCAATTTCCCCTTCCAATTCCAGTTGCCGGAGCTGCCCGCTGACATCTTCGATGCCAACAGCGCCGTCGAGCTGAACCTGGAGGCCACGGTGATGGACGCCGCCGGCGAGAGCCAGTTCGGCTGGCAGTCGCTCGCCCTGGCCCAGCAGCCGATCCTGATCGCCGTGACCCCCGAGGATGGCACGCTGCGCACCGGCGTGGAGAACGTCCTCTATGTGCTGACCAGCTATCCCGATGGCCGGCCCGCGGCGACGACGCTGGCCGTGCAGATCGGTTCCGGCGCGCTGATCGAGGAGACGACCAACGAGTTCGGCCTGGCCGAGGTGCGCTTCACGCCGCGCAGCGGCGCAGAGGGCGACCGCGAGGTGACAGTCACCGCCGCCGACGCGGATGGTCTGACCGGCGCCGCGGCCGTCGTCTTGCCCCTGGACGACAGCTTGCAGACCCTGCTGTTGCGCACCGACCGGGCGCTCTACCGGGTGGGCGACACCATGGCCGTGGAGGCCATCGCCACCGGCAGCGGCCCGGCTGTCTTCCTGGACGTGATCAAGGGCGGCCAGACTTTGCTGACCCAGTCGGCGCTGGTGGAGAACGGCAAGGCCACGCTGGCCGTGGACCTGACCCCGGCCCTGGCCGGCACGCTGGAGCTCAACGCCTACCAGATCACCGGCGACGAGCAGATCCTGCGTGACACGCGGGTGGCGCTGGTGGAAGAAGCCGAGGCCATCCAGGTGGAGCTGGCCACCGACCAGTCCCAGTATCGCCCCGGCCAGGAGGCGCGTCTCAGCGTCCGCACCACGGCTGAGGAGGAGGGGGTGCAGACGGCCGTCGGGCTGGCGGTGGTCAACGAGGCGGTCTACGGCCTGCGCCAATACCAACCCGGCTTCACCCGCGCCTACTTCCTGCTGGACCAAGCGCTGCCCGGCGCTGCTGGCGCTGATCTGGCCGCGTTGCAGGCCGCACAGCAGTTGACCGCCAAGGCCAGTTGGGCCAACTACGGCGGACGCGACTACAGCCTGGCCGCCCAATCCACCGCCCAATCTGGCCAGGGCGCGGCCAACGCGGCGCGCCAGCAGGCCTTCAGCCTGCTCGGCCGGGGCATCAGCCTGGCGCTGTTGCTGGCGGCAGTGTTGGCCACCGCCATCATCCTGGCCGGGCTGCGCCGCAGCGGCGTGTTGGGCCATGCCCTGGGCCGCCTGCTGCTGACCCTCATGGTGCTGGCGGTGATCGGCGCCGGCCTGATTTTCCTGACCCAAAGCGTGATCGATGGCCTGCCCGCGCAGGGCATCTGGCTCTTGCTGGCGGTCGTCGGCCTGCTCTGGCTGGCGCTGTGGAGCGCGCTGCTGGTCTACGGCTGGCGGCGCGGGGATCAGCGCATGCAATATGTGACGCTGTTGCTGCTGGCCTACATGGCGCTGCTGGCGCTGTTGGCCTTTGCCGCCGGCCAAGGGGCCGAGCTGGCCGCGGTCTGGCTGGTCGCGCTGGCCTTGAGCTTCGGCGTGCTGCTGGCGGCCCTGCTGCTCTTCGGCTGGGGGCTGCGGCAGGAAGGCCAGAAGCGGGCAGGGCTGGGCGTGTTGGCGTTGGCGTTGTTGCTCATGCCGCTGGTGGTGGCCCTGAACGCGGCCGATTTCCACGGCTCGGACATGCTCCAGCGCGTGATGGGGCCGCCGGTGTACGGGCTGGGCCATGGGCTGTTGATCGGCTGCGCCGCGCCGCCCGCGCCGCTCAGCCAGCCGGCGCCGCTGGACTCCGCGGCTGGCAGCGCTGCTCCGGCCGCCGCGCCCCAGCCAGAGGCGGCCGCCGCGCCCGCCGCGCCGGCTGAGATGCAGTCCTTCTCAGCGCCAGAAGAATCCAGCGTGGAGAGCGCGCCTGAGGCCGCGCCGCTGGCAGCTTTCGTCGAGGAAAGCGCCACGGCCGGGATCCAGGAGGCCCTGGCGGGGAGCGGAGCTGCGGAGGAAACCAGCCCGCCGGAGGTGGCCGCCCTGAGTGAGATCACCGCCACATTGACGTCGGAGCTGGACCTGTTGCGCGCCATGACTCCCATGGTGGAGGTCGCGCCGACGCCGTCGGTGGCCACCGTGCCTGCCATCGCCACCGCCAGCCCCGACGAGCCGGTCGCCGTGGCCGCCAGCGCGTTGATCACCAGCACGATGACGCCGACTGCCTCGCCCACGCCCACCCCTTCCAGAATCGTCGCCAGCGCGACCATCACCGGCACGACGACGCCGACTGCCACGCCCACGGCCACCCTGCTCAGCCGCGAGGCTGTGGTCGCGACCCAGATTCAAGGGGGGACGCCCACAGCGCAGCCCGTCGGGACCCGGGCGCCGGCCGCCTCGCCCATGCCGGCGCTGGAGCCGACCGCTTCGCCGACGCCAGAGCCAACCGACACGCCGACGCCAGAACCAGCCGACACGCCGACGCCAGAGCCAACCGACACGCCGACGCCAGAGCCAACCGACACGCCGACGCCGGAGCCAACCGGCACGCCGACGCCGCAACCGACGGCCGCAGCGGAGCCAGAGCCGGCCGCCTCGTCAGCGCCGCCTGAGGCCACGGCTGAGCCCACGGTGGTCGCGCCGGCCGCGGCCAAGGCCGCCGGCCCGGTCGAGATCCCGCTGGAATCGCTGCCTATCATCCGTGAGCGCTTCCCGCAGACGCTCTACTGGAACCCGGAGATCGTCACCGACGTGGCCGGCCGGCTGACCGTCGCGCTCCCCACCGGTGAGACCATCACCACCTGGCGCATCAACGCGCTGGCGGTGGATCGCAGCGGCCGGCTAGGCAGCGCCAGCATGCCGCTGGTGGTTTTCCAGCCGCTCTTCCTGCGCTCGAATCTGCCGGGGCGCATGACCGTCGGCGAGCAGTTCGACGCGCAGATCCAGATCTTCAACTACAGCCGTGAGGCGCAGCAGGTGCAGCTTTCAGCGCAGGCCAGCGCCGGGCTGTACGTGACGCTGGGCCAGACCGCACTGACGGTCCCGGCCAACGACGTGGTCACCCTCCCCGCCCGCGTGCAGGCCATCAGCGCGGGCCAGCAGACGATCCTGCTGACCCTGAGCGGCGCCGGCGTGCTGGACACGCAGCAGGCGACGATTTTGGTGCAATGATGATGGCTGAAGGATGAATGGTGAGTGATGAATGATGAATCCGGAGATGTCTCCGCTCATCGCTCATCGTTCATCGTTCAGAGTCGTACTGAAACCGGGTTTTTGTCTTTGCAACGACCTTTCATGGCGCCATGAGACAAAAACCCGGTTTCTAATGCCTTCAGCGTTCAATATTTAAGGTTTCAGGAGCGCATTTCGGGGGGTGATGGGTGAAAAAAGCCTGGAGAGGTGGGCCGGTGTGATTCACTTACCATAAGCTACACGAAATTTGGGGCGGATTTAAGGTGCGTGACATAACAAAACCCTTGCGTTGCCAGGGCGGGCCGTGCTACAATTTTCACGCAGGCGAAAAAAGCGTACCTGCACACCCCATTGCAGTTAAGCGCCAGTGGGCGCATCTGTAAGGGGCAACCCGACAGCCCGGCTCGCTGCTGATCAGTGGGCCGGCTCGTGGAACCAAGGAGGTTACATCGTACCATGTCCACGAATAACACCCGTCAGGTCTCCCTGGTGATAGCTTTTATCACCGCAGTGACCACCCTTTTTTTTGCGATCACCAGTGTCAGCTTCGCCGCGGGCGGAGGGGACACCGATCGCCCTACGGTGTGCGTCAGCGGCTTCGTGATCAACCATCGGGAGAACCCGGTGGACGGCACCAAGTTCGACCCGCCGCTGATGATCCACGTGGAAGGCGTCGAATCGCCTGAGTTGACCAGCTCAGTGATCGTGTCGGATACGGTGGCAGTGGCCGCCGACGGCAGCTATTCGTTCACCGATCTGCCGGCCGGCCTGTACTACAACTTCACCATGCAGTTGCCCCCCGACTGGGACGGCATCGTGCCTGCCGCGCCGCGCAACGGCGTCGCTGAGAGCGGCTATACGCTTCTGAATGAGCGGAAGGGCTGCCACGACGTGCTCTTCAAGATCCGCCGCTGGTTCGATGTGACGGTGCTGAAGTGGGAAGAGCTGCAGAACGGCGCGGTGCAGCCTGGCAACGGC
>JACSRL010000031.1 GCA_014879765.1 Anaerolinea sp.
GGCTCGGGCCGGTCTCCTGACCGAGCCCGCCCGCTGCCAGCCGGCTGACCCATTTCCCCATCTGCCAATCTACCCCCCACCAATTCCTCCACAAAGCGCACGATGTCGGCGTCGGTGTAGGCGCGGAAGATGCGGTCAGGGGACATGCCGGCGTCCAGCGCGCCGTTGGCGATCTCCTGGGCGCGCTGCCCCTTGACCAGCAGCCAGTCGGCGGCCGCGGCCGCGCGCCGGCCCACCTGGCGGTGGGCCTCAGTCTCGCCGGCGCCCAGATCCCACATGTCCCCCAACACCGCTACGCGTAGTCGATCCTGGAACAACGCCAACGTCTCCAGCGCGGCCGTCATGGAGGCGGGGCTGGCGTTGACAGTGTCGTCCAGCAGCAGCGCGCCGTGCAGGCCAGGCAGCGGCCGCAGATGGCCAGGCAGCGGCTGAAACTCAGCCAGCGCGGCCAGCATCGCCGCCAGCGGCGTCCCAAACCAGGCGCCCACCGCCAGCGCGGCCAGCAACAAAGGCGCATGATGCCGGCCCAGGAGCTGGCAGCGGATCGTCAGCTCGCCCGCCGGCAGAGCCGCCTGGCCCAGTTGCCGCGCCAGCCAGCCGCGGCTATCCGAAATTCGACATAGCAGGCCATTCTCATCGGCACGCAGATGGTCGATGCGCAGGTGTGCGGCCGGGTGTGCGCCCACGGTGACCACCTGGGCGCGCGTGCGGCCGGCCATGCCCAGCACGTGAGGGTCGTCGGCGTTGAGCAGGGCCAGGCCCTCCGGCGGCAGCGCCTCCAGCAGCCGGCCCTTCTCCTCGACAATCGCGGCCAGCGTGCCAAAGGTGGCCAGGTGCGCCTCGCCGATCGCGGTGACTACCCCCACCTGCGGCCGCGTCAGCGCGGCCAGATCGCGGATCTCGTCGAAGCTGTCGGCGGCCAGCTCCAGCACGGCCAGCTCATGCTGCGGCTCCAGCTCGCCGGCCGCGATGGAAAGGCCATAGCGGCCGTTGATGCTGCCCCGGTTATGGAAGACCGGCCGGTGGCCGGCGGCCAGCAGCGCGGCGATCAGTTCCTTGGCCGTGGTCTTGCCGACCGAACCGGTGATTCCGACCGTGGTCAGATTTGGCCGTTGCAGCACATGGGCCGCGTAGGCCAGCAGCGCGGCGCGCGTGTCGGGCACGACGACGCAGGTGACGCCCTGCGCGGCCAGGTCGGGACGCGGCGGCTGCTGGCAGAGCACGCCGCGCGCGCCGCGGCTGATGGCATCGGCGATGTAGTCGTGTCCATCCCCCTTGTCACTCTTGATGGCAACGAAGATCGGCCCCGCCTGCCCCGCTCCGCCATCGGCGTCGACAGACAACGCCAGCAGGCGCGAGTCGTAGAGGAACGACGAGAAGCGGCGGGCAAAGGGTGGGCCGTGCAGCGCGCCCCCGGTGGCGCTGAGCAGGTCGGTGAGCTCGATCACGGGCGGCGGATGCGGCGCGGCTTGGCTGGCCTGGCCGGCGCGGCCGCCGGCTGGCTGGCGGGCGCGGCGACCGGCTGGCTGGCGGGCGCGGCGACCGGCGCGGCCGCGGGCGGCCGGCGCGTCGCCCGCTGCCGGCTTTGCTGCACGCTCTCTGTGGCCTTGACCGCCATCATCGCCGCCACCAAAGGATCGGTCGCCAGCGTCTCGGTGCTGGCATAGCTCAAATCGCTGGCGGGGCCGCCCAGGCTGCTCAGATCCACGGGCTGCAACAACGTCGCCCAGTCGATCTTGGGCATCTCCGGGGCGGGCGGTATTTCGATAGCCGTCAAAGCGGCCACCTCCGGCATCTTCAGCGTCTGCTCCAGAGAGCTGAAATCGATGACCGGCATGGCCATCGGCTCAGGAAAGCCGTCCAGGAGGGGAACTTCGGCCGGCGGCGAAACGACCCGCAGCGTGCTGGACGGACTCGCCTTGCGCGCCGGAGCAACGCTGCGCTGCGCGGGCGTCGATGGCCGGGGAACCGCCCGACGCGCGCGCAGCGCCACCCGCAGATCGCTGTACATCTCCGTCAGGCTGGGATAGCGCTGGTCCGGATCCACCGCCAGCGCCCTGGTCATCAGCCCATCCACCGCGGCCGGCACGTCAGGGAGCGACTGCGAGAGTTCGATCTGCTGGCCGGCCGCGGGCACCCGGCCGGTGAGCAACACGTAGAGCAGCGCGCCCATGGCGAAAACGTCGGTGCGCTTGTCAGGGGGCTGAGCGCCCGACGCGATCTCCGGCGGCAGCAGCGACGAAACCAGCGCCACGCCGGGCGCGCCCAGGCTCTCGCGCAACTGCTCCACCCCGACGCCCAGCAGGCTGACCTGTCCCCTCTCGTTGACGAACACATCGTGCAGGTCGAACGCGCCGTGCAGCAGGCCGCGATAGTGGGCGAACTCCAGGGCAGACATGACCTGCTCACTGATCTGCAACGCCTGCTGCGGGGGCAACGGCAGATCGAGCCGCCGGGTGAGCGATTGGAAGCCCTCGCCGATGCGCGCCGCCAGGAAGGGATAGCCCTGGCGCATGGCCCGCTCCAGCACCGGCGCCAGCCGCGGATGGTTCATGGTAACCGACGCCAGCCGGCGACCAAGTTCCTCGAACGCGAGTCCCTGGACGCTGTCGGCCGGCGGGGGCAGCACCTGCACCGCCTGCAGGCCGTCGGGGGAAAACTGCCAACCGACGGCGGCGGGGCTTGCGCTGCGCGCGCTGGCCGCCCGATAAAGCGCGATGGCCTTGCGCACCACGTTCTCATCGACCCAGCCTGACGGCTTGGAGGGAGCGATCTCCTGGTCGGCCATGATGGCCAGCGGCGCAATCAGCCAGCCGGGCAAGGTGGATTCGCCCGACGCGGTGGTAGTGTTGTGCAGCAGCGACTCTGCCAGCGCGGTGAGGGGGTTTTTCATGGCGCCATCGTAGCACATTTGAGGGCCGCCGTCAAAGCGTACCCGCCCTTTGGCCGGCAAAGCGCCCTGTGTTATACTGGCGCCATGTCATTTCTGGAACCGCTCCACCCCCGTCTGGTGCATTTCCCCGTCGCCCTGTTGGCCACAGGCAGCGTCCTGGCCCTGGTCTATCTGTTGGGCTGGCGGCGGCCCGCGCTGCCCGCGGCCGTCTGGCTGATGCTCTTTTTGGGCTGGCTGGGCGTGTTTCCGGCGGTGGTCAGCGGTCTGGTGGACCGCAACGCCGCGCCCGACGACCCGGCCGTGCTGGCCGCGCTGAACCCGCACATTGCCGCCGGCTTTGGCCTGTTGATCGTCTACGGCCTGCTGCTCTACCAGCGGCTGCGCGATCCGGCCGTTCTGGATCGGCCGCGGCAGCGCGTCTGGCTGGTGGCGCTGCTGCTGGCCGGCCTGGCGTTGCTGCTGCTGGAGGGCTGGCTGGGGGGCAAGCTGGTCTACGATCTGGGCGTGGGCGTGCAGGGCTGATGGGTTGATTGCAGGGTGGGCAGCGGCCCCGCCGCGCCCGTCGGCTGGCAGGGGAGATGACAACGTGTTTGACACTGTTCACAGATTGTGTTATAGTTGCGCCGTCCATCGACACCCTGTCTATGTCGATGATTCACCCCTTTTTGTTTCATCGTGTGAACGCTCGCCCTTCGTGGAGGAGCGTCGAGTCAGCGCTCTTCAACTGAATCAGGGCCTTGGCGAGGAGGTGCAGCAAAGTCCGTCCTACAAATTCAATCCACTCTGTTGTCAACCGTTCCCCTGTCCTGTTCACTGTATTCCGAAGGAGGAGTGTTTCCATGCGTACCAAGCTCTTTGCGACCCTGTCGGTTCTGATGATGCTGGCCCTGCTGCTGGCCGCTTGCGCGGCGCCGGCCGCGGCCCCCGCGCCCACCACCGCGCCCGCCCCGGCTGAGGCAGCCCCGGCTGAGCAGCCCACGACCGCGGCGGCGGCGCCAGCCGCGCCGGCCACAGCGAAGATCCTCGACACCGTCAAGGCGCGCGGCAAGGTCGTCTGCGGCGTCCATACCAGCCTGCCCGGCTTTGGCTACCTGGACGCAGATGGCAAGAACCAGGGCTTCGACATCGATCTCTGCCGCGCAGTGGCTGCGGCCGTCTTCGGCGATCCCAGCGCGGCTGAGTTCGTGCCCATCTCGGCCGCCGAGCGCGGGCCTGCTTTGCAGACACGCGAGGTGGATCTGATCACACGCAACATGACCTGGACCTCCAGCCGCGAGGCCCAATGGGGCAATTTCACCCACGTCATGTTCTACGACGGCCAGGGGATGATGGTGCGCGCCGACAGCGGCTTCACCACCCTGGAGGACCTGGACGGCGCCACTGTCTGCGTCACCACTGGCACCACCACCGAGCAGAACCTGGCCGACGCCTTCCGTGAGCGGGGACTGACCTTCACCCCCGTGACCTTCGAGGACACCAACGCGGTGTACAGCGCCTATGAGAGCGGTCGCTGCGATGCGGCCACCAGCGACAAATCGCAGCTCGCCGCGGTGCGCAGCGGCTTTGCCACGCCGGCCGACCACGTGATCCTGGATGTGACCATGTCCAAGGAGCCGCTGGCCCCGGCGACGCCGGCCGGCGATGACCAGTGGAATGACCTGGTCAAGACGGTGATGTGGGTGTTGATCAACGCCGAGGAGTTGGGCATCAGCTCGCAGAACGTCCAGGAGATGAAGGCCAGCGACAATGTGGTGATCAAGCGCATGCTGGGCGGCGAGGGCAGCTTTGGCCAGGAGGAACTGGGACTGGCGCCGGACTTTGCCGTCAACGTCATCGCGGCCGTGGGCAACTACGGCGAGATCTACGACCGCTATATGGGGCCAGAGGGTCTGTCGTTCACAATGGACCGCGGCCTGAACAATCTGTGGAGCAACGGCGGCCTGATCTACGGCATTCCGCTGCGCTAAGCGGACGTGATGCGTGATGCGTGAAACGTGATGCGTGAAACGTGATGCGTGATGCGATTACGTTTCACGTTTCACGTTTCACGCATCCAAAAGCCAAATCACACCAAAAGACTCCGGTCACGCATCACTCGTCACGCATCACGCCCCCGCATCCAGAAGCCAAATCACACCAGAAGACTCCGGTCACGCATCACGCCCCCCGCATCCAGAAGCCAAATCACACCAAAAGACTCCGGTCACGCATCACTCGTCACGCATCACGCCCCCACCATGACCACCTCATCCTCCTCCCTCCCCCGTTTCCTGACGCGCAAAGGCGTGCCGCTGTGGCGCGATGTGGTGGTGCTGCAGTGGGTGGCGCAGATCATCTCGGCGCTCCTGGTGCTGGGTTTTCTCTGGTTTTTCATCAGCAACGTGTTGACCGCGGCCGAGGCGCGCGGGCTGGGCCTGGGGCTCAACTTCCTGCGCAGCGCGGCTGGCTTCCCCATTGCCGAATCGCCGGTGCCCTACGACCCCAGCCGCACCTTCGGCTATGCGCTGTGGGTCGGCTTTCTCAACACCCTCAAGGTGTCGGTGGTGGGCATCGTCCTGGCCACCCTGCTGGGGCTGGCCGCGGCGCTGGCCCGGCTCTCCAGCAACTGGCTGGTCAGCAACATCGCCGGCGCCTACATCAACGTCATCCGCAACATCCCCCTGCTGGTGCAGCTTGTCCTCTGGTATTTCGCCGTGTTCCAGCGGCTGCCCGCAGTACACGATGCCCTGGCCCTGCCCGGCCCGATCTACATCAGCCAACGTGGGTTGTACATGGTCGGTCCCCAGCCCACGGGCACATTCGGCGTCTGGCTGCTGTTCGTGGCCGTCGGGCTGATGCTGGGCTATGCGCTGCATCGCTACCTGCTGAGCTACCAGGTGCGCACCGGCCACAATCGCTATCCGCTGTTGGTCGGGCTGTTGGCAGCCGCGGGCGTCGCCCTGTTGGGCTGGTTTGCCGTGGGCGCCGCCCCTTTGCAGCTCACCACGCCGGTGCTGGGCCGCTTCAACTTCGAGGGAGGCGTCCGGCTGACGCCGGAATTTGCGGCGCTGTTGGTGGGTCTGGTGGTCTACACCGGCGCCTTCATCGCTGAGGTGATGCGGGCCGGCATCCAGGCGGTGCAGAAGGGCCAGGTGGAGGCTGCCAAGTCGCTGGGCCTCAACCCCTTCCAGACCTTGCGCCTGGTGGTGCTGCCCCTGGCGCTGCGGGTGATCATCCCGCCGCTGATCAGCCAATACCTCAACCTGACCAAGAACTCCAGCCTGGCCATCGTCATCGGCTATGCCGACCTCTTCTTCGTCGGCCGCACCATCATCAACCAGGCTGGCTACGCGGTGCCGGTCTTCCTGCTGATCATGGCCATCTACCTGGCGCTCAGCCTGCTCACGTCGGCTGTGCTCAACCTCTACAACCGCCGCGTTCAACTGGTGGAGCGTTAGCCATGAGTGCAGCCGTCGAATCCTTCACGCCGCCGGCCCGACCGGGCCCGATGCGCTGGCTCAAGAAGAATCTCTTCAGCTCCTGGCTCAACACCCTGCTGACCATCGCCTCAGTCGCCTTCATCGTCGTCGCCGGTCTGGCGCTGGGCCGCTGGATCCTGGTCGTGGCCGACTGGAGCCCGGTGGTCGAGAATCTGCGGCTGTACGCCGTCGGCCCCTACCCGGCCGAGCAGATGTGGCGCGTCTGGGTCATCGTCGCCATGGTCTCTTTCCTGGCAGGCGTCAGCGGCGGACGCTGGGGCGGCATCGCGCGCACCTTTGCGCTGGCCCTGGCGGTCGCCTACGGCCTGCTGGTCATCCTTCCCATCAGCTTGGAATATCTGCCGCTGGCCAGCCGGCTGCGGCTGGCGGGCAACATTCTGACCGTGGGCCTGGGCTTCCTGCTGGGCCGTCGATTGGCCATCAAGGGCTATCAACTGGCGCTGGCCTGGGCGATCTCCTTCCTCTTGACATTGCTGCTGCTGGGTGGGATGCGCAACGCCGCCCTGGCCCCCTATCTCCCCCTGGTCGAGAGCGGCCGCTGGGGCGGCCTGCTGCTCACCTTCCTGCTGGCCATCGTCGGCATCGTGGCCTCCTTTCCCATCGGCGTGCTGTTGGCCCTGGGGCGACAGAGCTCGTTGCCGGTGGTCAAGGCGCTGTGCGTGGTTTTCATCGAGACCGTGCGCGGCGTGCCGTTGGTGACGCTGCTCTTTATGACCTCGATTCTGCTGCCTCTTTTTCTGCCGCCCGAGGTGCGCATCGACCGGGTGCTGCGCGCGGTGCTGGGCATGACCCTTTTCGCCGCGGCCTACATGGCCGAGAACGTGCGCGGCGGCCTGCAATCGATTCCCAGCGGCCAGGTGGAAGCCGCCAAGGCCATGGGCCTCAACGGCTGGCAGACCATGCTGCTGATCGTGCTGCCGCAGGCGCTGCGGGTGGTGATTCCGGCCATCGTCGGCCAGTTCATCGCCCTGTTCATGGACACCACCCTGGCCGTCGTCGTGGGCCTGCTGGAGCTGCTGGCCATCGGGCGAGCGATCATCAACAGCAACCCGCAATGGCTGCTGCTGGACAAGGAAGTCTTCGGCTTCATCGCCCTGGTCTTCTGGGTCTTCACCTTCGCCATGGCCTACGCCAGCCGGCGCGTCGAAGCGGCGGTGGGGCTGGGCAAGAGGTGAGGCGTGAAACGTGAAACGTGAAACGTGACGCGTGTGCTTGTGCGGTGGTTTCGTAGATGCCGCGTGCTGCCTGCGTCATGCAGCGCCTGCGGTCAGCATGACATGCACGGGTTGCATCCTTTGCCCACCCTGCGTCATCCTCACACACTCCGGTCACGTTTCACGCATCACGTTTCACGTTTCACGCATCACGCATCACACTGCCATGTCCACACAAACCCCGACAAATTCCGACGAGATCATCATCTGCCGCGATGTACACAAGTGGTTCGACGAATTTCACGTGCTGCGCGGCATCAACGTAACCGTGAAGAAGGGGGAGGTGGTCGTGATCTTTGGGCCGTCAGGCTCCGGCAAATCCACCTTCATCCGCACCATCAACCGGCTGGAAACCCATCAAAAGGGCGATATCATCGTCGACGGCATCGAGCTGACCGACGACGTGCGCCACATCGAGGCCATCCGCAGCGAGGTGGGCATGGTCTTCCAGCAGTTCAACCTTTTTCCCCACCTGAAAGTGATCGACAACATCACCCTGGCGCCGATCTGGGTGCGCAAGTGGCCCAAAGCCAAGGCCGAGGCCATCGCCATGGAGCTGCTGGAGCGGGTGGGCATCCCCGAACAGGCGCAAAAGTACCCCGGCCAGCTTTCCGGCGGCCAGCAGCAGCGGGTAGCCATCGCCCGCTCGCTGGCCATGCAGCCCAAGATCATGCTCTTCGACGAGCCGACCAGCGCGCTGGACCCGGAGATGATCAAAGAAGTGCTGGATGTGATGAAAACGCTGGCGCTGAGCGGCATGACCATGCTGGTGGTGACCCACGAGATGGGCTTCGCGCGTGAGGTCGCTGACCGCATGATCTTCTTCGACCAGGGGATGATCGTGGAGCAAGGCCCCCCGGCTCAGATCTTCAACGCACCTCAGGAAGACCGCACCAAGCTGTTCCTGTCGCAGATTCTGTGAATCGACGAGACTGCTCAGCCAGTCGATCAGAAACCGGGTTCTTCTCGTGCCTCCATGATCTTGGGCTGCGAGACAAAAACCCGGTGTAACTGCTCAGGTGCCGGGCACTTGCGCTTGACTTCGTAGCGTGAATTGGCTTCACGTGTCGCATTG
>JACSRL010000325.1 GCA_014879765.1 Anaerolinea sp.
GGTAGGGGTCGCCGTCGGCGTCACGCCGTTGACCTGGTTGAAGGTGGTGTTGTTGAGCGGGTTCTGGTCTTCCTGGCCGCCCTGCACGCCGGCCCGGTTCTCGATCAGCCCCAGCACGCCGGGGTTGGCCTGGACGTCGATCTGCACCACCACCCTCTCGCCCACCGCCACCTGATCCAGGTCGCAATCGACGCGGTTGCCCGGCTGGAGCGCGCAGGGGTCGCCGCGGTTGGTGGACGCGGCCGCGAGAGTGACGCCGCTGGGGAGGGTGTCGGTCACCACCACGCCGCTGGCCATGCCCGCGCCGGTGTTTTCGATGGTCAGTGACCAGGCGATGGAGCTTTCGGGCAGGAAGATCGGCGCGTCAGCCTGTTTGCTGACCGCCAGATCGGGGGTGGTGATGGGCGTGCTGCCCACCAAGGTGAAGGCCGCGCCGTAGACCGTCCCCGACAGAATGGTCGCGCCGTTGACGCGGCGGAAGCCAGGCGCCTGGCTCGGATAGAGCAGGCTCGCATCGGAGGAGATGTAGACCGAACCGCGCGGGTCAGCCGCCACAGCCAGCAGATTGGGCGTGTTGGCGTAGGAGTTGACCTGGCCGCGGTAGATCCACTGGCTGCCGCCGCCGTTGGGGTCCCAGGCGAAGATGTGGATGTAGCTGGGATATCCGTAGCCGACCCAGCAGGTGGGGTTCCAGACGATCCAGTAAAGCTTGCCGCTGGCGGGATCGACGAACAGATCACGGATGGTGGTGGGCCAGCACTGCGAGTTGTAGCCTGCCTGCGCGCCGTCGTACCAGAAGGTGACCGCGCCCGCGTTCTGGCCGTCCAGGTCCGCGCGCCACCAGATGGTCTGGTAGTAGATAGGCGGTGCGCTGGCCGTGGCCCAATACAGATTGCCGCGCACTGGGTCGAGCGCCATGCTGGTCAACGGGCGGTCGGGACCTGGCGTGGCCACCGTCTCCACGCCTGACCCGTCCAGGTTGGCGCGGCGGATGCGGTCCGGCTCCTGCCAATAGAGCTTGCCGGCGCTGCTGTTGACCGCCAGACTGTTGGGGCTGTTCAGCCCGCTGAGCACCGTCTGCACCCCGCTGCCGTCCAGGTTGGCGCGCTGGATGGTCGCGCCGGACACCCAGTACATGCGGCCGCGCGGCTCGTCCAGCGCCAGGTCGCCAGTAGGGCCGCTGGCCGCGGCCGGGACCAGAACCTCCACGCCGGAGCCGTCGGTGGGGTTGGCGCGCACGATGCCGTTGGCCGTGGCCGCGTAGAGCCGATAGGTGGGCGCGCGCCGGGCCGCGCAGTGGCCGTAGAGGTCGCAGGCGCGCATGAAGGGGGTGGACAGGTCGATGCCGGGGTTGCTGCACGTCAGGTCGATGCGGTTGAGGCGCTGCGGCTCGCCTGGCCGGGTCAGGGTGTTGTAGGTGCGGCTGATGGCGGGATCGGCGCAGGGGAACTGCAAATTCGCCTCGGTCAGGTTTAGATCCTCGGCGTAGCCGGTGTAGACCGTGCGCGCGGTGCTGCCGGCGCCGGTGAAGTGTACCGCCAGCGCCAGCCGCGGCGGGCTGGTGTCGATCTCGCCGCGCCACTGGTTCCAACTGATGCGCTCGCCGTTGCGGTTGGCCAGCACGTCGCTGCCCGTCAGGTCGATCTGATAGTTGCCCTCCAGCCCCTCCGGCGTCTGGCTGCTCCAGGTGGAGTTCAGCACGCCGGCGCCGCTGGCGGCGACCTGCACCGGGCTCCATGAGCTGTAGAGGCCGGCCACCTGGCCGGCGCTCAAGGCCGCGGGGAAGAGCTTCACCTCGTCCAGCAGGCCGGTGAAACGGGTCGCCGTGGCCTGGGCCGCCTCGCCCAGCAGCAGGCTGCTGTCGCCCACGTAGCTGGACGCGGTCTTGAGGCCGCTGGCCGCCAGCCTGCCGTCGATGTAGAGCTGATGGCCCGCCGCGCCCACCACGTGCGCCGCCAGGTGCCACTGGCCGTCGCCGTAGTTGACGTCGGCCGAGCAGATGCTCTCCCGGCTGCCGCCGACCACATCGGCGCACAGGTTGCCGCCGCTGAGATGAAGCTGGCGGTCGGTGTTGAAGGCGCCGTTGATCAGCGTGCGCACGCTGGAGATACCGCAGTTGGCGCAGTTGGCCTTGAACCACTGGGTCAGCGTGTAAGCGCCGGCGTCCACGGCCACTGAGGTGGCGCGCACCTGCTGCCCGCCCGCGGCCGCGCCGTCGAAGCGCAGGGCGCGGCCAAAGCGGCCGGCAACGCCCGCCTCGGGGCATGAGCTGGTGGTGCAGAGCGTCTCCCGATTCTGGCCCGAATCGTCGCGGAAGAGCCGCGAGCCGGGCAGGTCGTCCAGGTAGAGCAGCAGCCGCGCTTCGGGGTAGACCGCGGTCACCATGTCCGGGGTGTAGGAGATCTCAGCCCCGGCGATGCCGGCCTGGATCACACCGGTTTCGGTGATCAGGCCGCCGAGAGCGATGGGCGCGATGATGCGGTTGACCGCGGGCACGTCGCCCGGCGGAGCGTTGGAGGGGATCGCGTCCACGTCCAGGGCGACGCTGGGGGGCGTGCTGTCCAACTGCACTGCGCCGGTGGCGTAGGCCGCGGCCGGGGTCTCGTTGCCGGCCTGATCCTGCGCGCGCACCTGCACCTGGTAGAGGCCAGTGGGGTAACGCTGCCTCAGGTCGGGCAAGACATAGTCGATGGTCCAGGCGACCTGGTTGCCGCCGGCCGGGGTGAGCTGCGCCTCCTGCCAGCCCGCGCCGTCCGGGGTGATGAACACCTGCACCTGCGCCACGCCGCTGACCGCCGGCCCGCTGCCGGGGTCGTTGGCCGTTCCGCTGAGGTGGATGATCCAGCGTTGGTCGGCCCCCTTGACCGCCGCGGCGATGCCGGCGGGGATGGCGGCTGTCACCGTCGGCGACTGCGCGTCGATGAAGAGCGTGGCCGTGGTGGGCGTTGCCTGCGCATGTCCCACCGCGTCAGCAGCGCGGATTTCGATGGTGTGCGCGCCCTCGCTGGCCGGCGTCTGCCAGGACAGCGCCCAGGCGTAGCGCGCGTTGCCGCGCGGCAGCACGCCCACCGGCTGCGCGTCCTGCCAGGGGCCGCCGTCGATGCGCACCGCCACCGCGGCGATGGAGGAGGTGGGGTCGCTGGCCAGGCCGCCCAGCATCACCGTGCGGCCGGCCGGCGCGAACTGCGTCGTCAGGCTGGAGGTGGGCCGGTCGTCGTCGATGGTGAGGCCCAGCGACTTGGTCTGATCGAAGCCGCCGATGGTGACCGGCGGCGCGGCCGGATAGACGGCCAGCAGCGAGCCGTTGGCGCGGCTGCTGATGGCCGTGCTGCGCGAGGCGCTGCCGCCCGGCACGGCGAAAGGGATCACCCGCGTCTGCTGGCTGCCGCGATCGAGCAGCACCGGCGACGTGACCACCGCCCCGCCCAGCTCAGCCGGAAAGGTGCTGGCGAAGCTGCCGGAGAGGGTCAGGTTGGCGGCTGCGTCGGGAATGCCCGGCTGGCTGGCGTTGGTCAGCGTGGCGGTGTAGACCAGCGAGCTGCCATAGGTGACCACCCGGTCGGCGTCGCTGAGCGAAAGGGCCAGGCTGGCCGGGCTGGCGGTGGCCGCGCGCGGGTTGGTGGCCAGGTTCTTCTCGGCCAGGTCGTCCAGGCCGTCGCCGTCGCTGTCGCGCAGGCGCGGGTCGGTGGCGACCAGGGTGGTCAGCCCGGCGCCGTAGGTGAACTGCCAGCCGTTGACCTCCAGGGCGTCGCTGAGGCCGTCGCGGTCGGTGTCGAGCTGAGTGGGGTCGGTGCCCAGCACCGCCTCCAGCGCGTCGCCCAGGCTGTCGCCGTCGCTGTCCACGGCGAGCGGGTTGCTGCCCAGGCGAATCTCCGTCGCGTCGGACAGCCCGTCGCCGTCGGCGTCGGCGGTGGCGTCGTTGGGATCCAGCCCGCCCAAGGACGCGGCCAGCAGCCCGTCGCCGTCGTGGTCCATCTGCGGGCCAAAGCGGCTGTCCCAGGCCAGGCTGACGAACTCGTCCAGCGTCGCGGGGAAGACATCCAGGTAGAGGCTGTCGCCCAGGAAGTTGCTGGTGTTGCCGCGCAGGGTGATGTCCGAGCAGAAGCTGGTCCAGCACTCGTAGCCCGGCATGGCGTAGCCCATGTAGAACCAAAGTGGAACCTGCTGATCCAGCCCCTTGGCCAGGGTGAACCAGGGGCTGGCGATGGTCTGCTGGGCGTAGCCGGTGTGGAAATTGATGGTGTTGCTGTCGGGCCAGGGGCCGTACCAGATGCGGTAACGCTTGCTGTGGAAGGACTGCACCCCCTGCCACACGTTGGTCATCGAATCGCGCGCCGGCGCGGGTGCGCTGACGCCGGCCACGTCCAGTTTGTAGCCCACCGCGGCGGAGCGCAGGTTGTTGGCCGAGAAGAAGGAATCGTATTTGACGATCTCGCCGCCCCCCGGAACCTCGTTGTAGAGGGTGGTGCGCACGGGCGCGGCAAAGCTGACCCGGTTGCCATGCACGAAGCCGGCGCTGGGGCTGGAGAGATTCAGCGCCAGCGCGCCCAGCTTGACCAGGTCCTGGTGGCCGTTGGCGTCTTTGTGGTCGAAGTCGATGGCCGTGCCGCTGCTGTAGATCAGCCGGGCCAGCGCGCCGGTCACCGCGCCGATGATGCTGAAGCAGGCGCCGGGCACGCCGGCCTGGCACAGCCCCATCATCAGCAGGTCGACAAAGCCCAGCACCGCGGTCAGAATGAAGCCAACCGCGGTCAGCGACAGGGCAAACATCAGGATAGCCACAATGGTGCTGGCGATGGCAAAGGACATGACCGTGTTGAAGGCGACGGTGCCCACCGCCACATCGCCCGACAGCGCCTGGTAGATGAAAATGCCCCAGGGTATGGCAACGCCGATCACCAGGCCAACGATGGCCGCCACCTTGGTCAGGCCGACGATCTCCGAGCTGGCGCCCAGCACCTTGCCCGCGGCCGCGCCCTGCGAGACCTGCGTCGCCACTGCCACCTCCTGGATGTAGGTGCGCAGCGTCATCAACGGCGCGGCAATGGTGGCCACGGCCGCGGCCAGCCCCAAAAAGATCGCGCCGGCCAGCTTGAGCGCGTTGTTGTCCAGCGCCGAGCCGATGGAGAAAAGGGTCAGGCCGACGATGCCTGAGACGATGGTGGCCGCCGCGGTGACGCCGACAAAGGTCTGGAACGCGCTTTGACCGTTGGTGATCAGGCTCAGCTTGCGGCGCAGGTTTTGCAGCAGGTTGACCGTGCCCAGGTCGTCCAGCGTCTTGGTGGCGCTGTCGGTGTTCTTGAGCACGCCCAGATAGCTCTGCACCTCGCGCGGGCTGACGTAGTGGGTCAGCACCAACTGGTTGATGATCAGCACGTTGGCCAGCCGGCCGACGCCTATGGGCAGGCTGGCGGTCGCCGCCAGGTCCTGGTCGCTGTGGACGCGCGTCGGGTCGTTGACCATGGTGTCGGCGAACTGCACCGGACGGGCCCAGCCGCGGCTCAGCGACAGGTAATAGAGCTGCAAGATGGCCAGCTTGCCCGCGGCCACGTTGGTGTCCTCGCCCGGCTCGATGCCGGCGTAGAGCTGGTCCCACAGCGCCCAGGCGTCCTCCATGGCCAGCGTCTCCCACTTGTCCGCCAGGCTGTCGTAGCGGTACTTGGCCATGTTCAGCCCGGCCACCACTTGCAGCGGCGCGCCGTTATCGGCGCGAAAGTCAAGGGTCAGGCTGCTGCCGTTCCAGACAGCCGCCTGGCCGCTGCCCACCTGCGACAGGTTCAGGGCGCGGAAACGCTCCTCGCGGGCAAAGAGCAGCGACGGGGTGATGGGGGCGCCGGCCGACCAGTGGCTGGTGAAGACGTCGCCCAGCAGCTCCTGCATGTCCACGCTGGCCATCTGGCCGAAGGCCTGGTCGCGGTGGCTGTAGCTCTTGGTGACCACCCGCAGCACGTTGGGCAGGCCCCATCGCTGCACCGCGGGCACGCCGCCGTTCTGCAAACGATCGAGCCGGGCGGCCAGGGTGGGCGCGCCGACGCCGCGGCCGGCCACGGTCAGGTCAGGCTGGCCGTCGCCGTAGCAGGTCTGGTCGATCACCGTGTCGCAGTCGCGGGCCGAGAGAAACGCGCCGTCCAGCGCCACGCTCAACGGCGTCAGCACGCTGTCCGGCTCCGGCGGGCTGGCCACACCGGGATCCTCGTAGATCACGGCAAAATCGACCCCCCGGTTCTCGCGCACGTTGAGGCCGGTCAGCTTCCACTGGTCGTAGTAGCTCTGCACCGGCTGGACGCTGTTGGCGCTGCCGTAGGCGATGCAGTCGCCGCCGTCGCTCTCGATGCACTCGTCCAGCAGCATCTGCACGATCCACACCAGCCGCACCTGCTGGGCCGCGCCCCACGACGTCCCCGGCCGGTAGAGCATCTTGCCGTAGAAGGCGACGCGATCCTGGCTATTGGGCTCCTGCACCAGGCTAAGCGGCACGTAGACCACCTTGGGCGGGTTGAGGTTGGTGTTCAGCGGGCGCACGGCGATGCCGCCGAACTGCTCCAGCTCCTGATCGCTGGGCAGGCTGTTGTTGCTGCTGCCGGCCTGGATCTCCAGCATGGGCAGCAGCTTGATGTCGCCGTTGGCGTCAGGGGACATGGCGCAAACCGCGTTGGGGTCCTGGCCGTTGGCCACCGCGCCCTGCACGCAGATGTCGAAGAAGGTCTGCGGGTCGTCGGGGCCGTGCGTGGCGCGCTGCACCTGGCCGCGCGCGTCGCCGTCGGGCCAGTCCAGCACGTTGAAGGCGTACCAAAGGCGGGCCGGGTTGGTGGGGCGCAGTTGAAATTCGACGTAGGTGGGCGCATTGGCGGCCAGGCCGTTGATGGCCAGCGCCAGCGGCGCGTTGCCGCTGAAGGTCGGGCTGCCGGCCTGGAAGGGGGAGAGATCGACGTTGTTGGGCGCGCCGTCGCCGTCCAGGTCACGGTCGTGCAGATCGGGCGTGCCGTCGCCGTCGCTGTCAGGGCAGGCCGGCCAGTTGGCGCACTTCTGCCCGTCCAGCACGTTGTCGTCCAGCGTGCTGGGCTTCTGCGGGTCGCTGTACCAACGCTGGCCGCTGGCCATGAAGCCAGTGACTTCCTGGTAGTCGCTGAGGCCGTCGCTGTCGCTGTCGGCCACAAAGGCGTTGACGCCCAACAGCGTCTCCTGCACGTCGGTCAGGCCGTCGCCGTCGCTGTCGTTGCCGTCGTCGGGCGCCATGGCCTGCGGACTCAGCCCCAGCGCGGCCGCGTCTTCGGCCGTCAGCGGGTCCGTGCCCAGCGCCGCCTCGCGCGCGTCGCTCAGGCCGTCCCGGTCGCTGTCCAGGCCGCTGTCGTTGGCCAGCAGCGCCAGGCGCTGGGCGGGCTGCTCCAGGTTGGCCGCGTGCTCCTGGTTATAGGCGGCGACGAACTGGTCCAGCGTGCGGCTGGCCGGGCTTTCAGCCGGCGCGCTCTGCTCCCGGTACTGGTCGAAGCGCTGCCACTCGACCGCCTGCGCCACCGGCGCGGCCAGCATGATCGCGATCACCGCGCCGTTGATGGCGGCATAGACGACGCGCGAGCGGCTGCTGCGGATCAGCAGGAGAACGCAGGCCAGCGCGGCCAGCAGCGTCAGCAGGGCGCCGGCGGCGCTGGGCGCGGCATCCCTGGCGGTCGACATCAGGCTGGCCAGGCCGGCCGGCAGCGCGCGGCCCAGCAGAGCCGGCGGGCTGGCCGCCAACTGCTGCGCCTGGTCGAAGCTGAAATCGATGGTGATCTCGGCCTGGGTGCGGTAATCGGCATCGGCGGCCGGGGGCAGGTCCAGGCGGATCTGCTGGCGCACCGGCAGTCCGCTGGGCGCGACCCACAGCTCGCCGCTGCCGCTCATGGCCACATACTGGCTGGGCAGGTCCAGGGAGAGGTTGCGCGGCAGGGCGCCGTTGCGGGCCAGCTCCTGTTGCAGATTATCGCGCAGATAGCGGGCATAGCCCGGCCCGTCGAGCTCGAAGGTGTAGCGCGCCAGATCGGGCGAGTCCGGCGCGCCCTGGTCGGCCAGACGGATGTTTCGGGCCGCGTGCAAAAAGCCCATGAAGTCGCCGCCGGGAGCGAAGCCGCCGGTGAAGCCCTCGGCCTGCTGCCATTCCCCCGCCCCCTGGCGCACATAGGTGCGATCCTGGTCGACCCGCACCTGCGCGGCCGAGGCGGGGTCCAGCACGCTTCCTCCCTGCGACCAGAGCGCCAACGTCAGCGTCTCGGCGCGCAGATCGGCGTCGCCCTCCATGTAGAGACGCTGCACCGTGCTGCTGCGGCCGACGTTGCCGGCCGTGGCCAGCGGGATCATCTCCTGCTGGATGTCGGCCGTGAAGCGGTAGGCGCCGGCCTGCTGCACGCCGCGCCAGGCGGCCATCACCGCGCCGCTGGCCGGCTGCGGCCCGGCCACCGCCCGCGCGGCCAGCCCACCGCCCAGGGTAAGCGCCAGCAGCGCCAAGCTGACCACCAGCAGCGCCGCCGTCAGCCTCCGCCGCGCATCGCCGCCGCTCCGGCCGGTCCCTCCGGGATGGTTCCCAATCCCCGACCGAGCCAGCCACACGCCACCGCTCTGGCCGGTCC